>JBJTBB010000436.1:0-11484 GCA_046091125.1 Planctomycetaceae bacterium | reverse complement strand
GCCCTCCCCCCGCGTCGCGCTCGCGGGCCTGATCGGCGCACCACCCGCCAAGCTGGTCAATACTCAGCCGCGGCGCGCCCCCGCGCGAGACGCCATCCATGACGTCTACGAGGAGCAGGTCGGCCAGATGGTCTCCGGAGTCGTGACGAAGTTTGAAGGGGTCACTGCGACCGTCGCGCTGCCGGACACGGAGGCCATCCTCCCCCGTAGTGAGCAGATTCCGGGCGAGAGCTACCATCCAAATGAGAGAATCCGCGCGACGGTTTTCGAGGTGCGAAAGGTCGGTAGTCGCGTCAAGCTCATCCTGTCGCGAATTCGTTCACAGTTGGTGCAGCGGCTCTGCGAGCAGGAGATACCCGAGATCGCCGATGGTGTGATCGAGATTCGTGCGATCGCCCGCGAGCCCGGGTATCGCAGCAAGGTTGCCGTCATCAGTTCCGATTCCCGGGTTGATTGCGTCGGCGCGTGCGTCGGGGTCCGGGGGAATCGAATCAAGAACATCGTTGAGGAGCTCGCGGGCGAGCGGATCGACATCGTTCGCTGGAGTGATGATCTGCAGGGTCTCGTGCCCAACGCGCTGCAGCCTGCCGAGGTGGACGAGGTGATCCTCTGCCAGATGCTCGGTCGCGGGATCGTCCTTGTTCGGGAGGACCAGTTGTCGCTGGCGATCGGACGTCGTGGCCAGAATGTCCGACTCGCGAGCAAGCTTTGCGGCTGGGACATCGAGATCATGACGCGAGAGGAACTCGATCAGCAGATCGAGCGGGCGGTCGAAGGCTTCTCGTCGATCGAGGGACTCCAGGCGGACGTCGCCGAGCGATTGGTCGGAGAGGGTTTCCTGTCCTATGACGATTTGTCGGTCATTGAACCCGATGACCTCATGGAGATGGGTGGACTTTCGCAGGAACAGGTCGACGTGATCGTCACCGAGGCCGAAAGGCGGGCGGAACTCGCGGAGGCGGCCGCGGCAGACCAACGCCGCCGTCAACGGGAGCAGGATCGGGTCGAAGGAGCAGTCAGGCCGGAGGGCGGCGATTCAGCGGAGGGCGGCAAGTTGGGCGCGATGAACGACGGAAACTCCGGGGAACTCTCCGAACCGATCGGTCCGGGATCCGACGATGCCGCAATCGGGGTTCAGGGACGACCATCCGGTTCGCCCTCGGACAATTGACTCAGGGGTCGAATTGAGTCCTCCCGGGGGCTGGTTGTGCCCCGCGTGGCCGCGGCCGCTCACGCGGTCGGATAGTGAAAGCCAGGCAATGTTTGGGGTCGGGCGGCAATCGGACCGGGAGAGTAGACTGTGGCTTGAGGAATGAGGATAACGCGGTCGGCACGTTCGGGGTGATTTGCAGAGCACGCGAATCCCTTTTCGTGCAGGGTTCGTTGACGTTGAAAGTCTGACACGGGCACATTTGTCGTGGCGATCCGCATTTACACGCTGGCGAAGGAGTTGAAGCTCGACAGCAAGGAGCTGGTGGAGCTTTGCACAAAGGCGGGCATCCAGGACAAGGGTTCGGCGCTCGCGAGCCTGACCGACGAAGAAGTGGCGAAGCTTCGTGAGTTCATGGCCGGGCGTTCCAAGCCTGCCACTGGACCCGTGCGGCCAGCGGTACGTCCACCGGCTGCGGGAGCTCCCCGATCTGCCCCGCTCCGCCGCGAGGATTACATCGCCCCGGCTGGAACCGCCGGCGGGCCGGTGGCTCTTGATGTCCCCGCGGTTCCGCCGGCGCCTCAACCGACGCCTCCGACTCCGGGCATCGCTGCTGAATCCTCTCCAGCCGCGGATTCGAAGGGCAGGCCCCCAGCCCCTCCGGAAGCAGGCCCTGCTGGAAGGCCGAGCGAGCCAGTTCAGCCTCGACAGCGTCCCTCAAAACTCGCTCCGCGTCCCGCGTTCCGTCTGGCGCCCATGCCCGTGGCAAGGCCGCAGATTGAACGGAAGTCGGACGAGCCAGCACCCCAGAAGCCCGAGGTGAAGCTTCCGATCGAGGCGATTCGCAGTGCCAAGACGGGCGGTGCCAAGCCGCTCGCGGAGCACATGCGCAAGCACGAACAGCGGCAGACCCAGGCCAAGGCACGAGGTGCCGGCCCCGTTGCGAGGGGGCCAGGTGCGACCCCTCCTCCCCCTCCGCTCGAACTCGGTGGCCGTCCCCGTCGAACTCCAGGAAAGGCTGGCACGGCGAGTGATGATCTGCTCGGAGGACGCGAAGTCCGACAGCTGGCTCGCAAGCGGACCGTCGAACGCCGTGTCCGGATTGGAGACGATGACGATGTCGGTGGTCGAAGGCGTCGGCCCAAGCAGCGGCGCGGGACCTCGGTATCGACCGCGGCGCCACGGAAGGCGAATGCCTCCATCCAGGTCCCGTGCAACGTTCGGGCATTCTCTGAGGCGATCGGTCTGCCCGCCAGCGAGGTGCTGAAGAAGCTTCTGGGATTCGGCATGTCCCAGATGCCCAGCATGTCGACCATGCTCGATAGTGAGACTGTCGAGTTGCTCGCGTCCGAGTTGGGTGTCGAACTCGACATCAAGACGGCCGAGGATCTCGAGAAGGAACTCCTCGCCGGATTCGAAGCCGCCGACGAGGATCCGGGGCTACGGGTGCCACGACCGCCGGTCGTGACGTTTCTCGGGCACGTCGACCATGGGAAGACTTCGCTCCTGGACAAGATTCTCGGGATCGATGTCGCGGCCAGGGAAAGCGGCGGCATCACGCAGCACATGCGGGCGTATTCGGTTCAACGAAAAGACCGATCGATCACGTTTGTCGACACGCCCGGTCACGAGGCTTTCACTCAGATGCGGGCCCGTGGTGCGAACGTCACCGATTGTGCCGTGATCGTCGTGGCGGCGGATGACGGAATCATGCCTCAGACCGAAGAGGCGATCAGCCATGCGAAGGCCGCCGGTGTCCCGATCGTCGCTTGCATCAACAAGATCGACCTTCCAGGTGCCAACGTCGACCGCATCTATCAGCAGCTCGCGGCCAACGATCTCCTGCCGACGGAATGGGGCGGCGAAATCGAAGTGGTCAAGACGAGTGCCCTGACGGGCGAGGGCGTCGATTCCCTGCTCGACGTGCTCCTGACGATCGCCGATCTCCACGAACTGCAGGCCAATCCCGACAGGGATGCCGCCGGGGTCTGCCTCGACGCATCGATTCACGAGGGGCGGGGAGTCGTGGCGTGCCTGCTCGTGCAGAAGGGAACACTGCGAGTCGGTGATGCCATCGTCTGCGGCGAGGGAAGCGGTTTCGTGAAGTCGATGTCCGACACGCTCTCCAAGCGGGTCTTGAAGGAGGCCGGCCCCGCGAGGCCCGTTTTCGTCAGTGGACTGGACAGCCCGCCGGTGCCCGGTGAGAGGTTCTACGTGGTGGACGACATTGCACGGGCCCGCGAGGTGGCCGTGCAACGCAGCGGCATTCGCCGGCATGCGAATCTTGCGACCGGACCGGTCCATGTTACGCTCGAAAATCTCCACGACCGCCTCGGGGCCACGAAGGCACCCACCCTGAATCTCATCCTCCGGGCGGACGTGCGCGGATCGATCGAAGCGATCCAAAAGGAACTCGGCAAACTCGACCATCCTGAGGTGAAGATCCGAGTGCTGCAGGCAGCGGTCGGTGGGATCTCCGAGGCCGACGTGGCACTCGCCGATGCCTCTGATGCCGTCATCATCGGATTCAACGTGGTGCCGGACGAACGTGCTCGAGCGGCCGCGGAGGCCCAGGGTGTCCAGGTGCGTCGTTACGACGTGATCTACCAGGTGACCGATGACCTGCGAAACTCGCTAGAGGGAATGTTGTCGCCCGAACGCCGGGAGAGCGATCTCGGCCGCGCGGTTGTTCAGCGGACCTTCGCGATCAGTCGCATAGGAGTCGTGGCGGGTTGTCGGGTCATCGGCGGGATCATCGCGAGGAACGGGCGCTTGCGCGTGATCCGCGACAACCGGGTCATCGGCGACTACGGTATCGAGTCGCTGAAGAGAGAGAAGGATGACGCGAAGGAGGTCCGAGACGGCCTCGAGTGCGGCATCAAACTCGCTGGGTTCAATGACGTCAAGGAAGGCGACGTCCTCGAATGCTATCGCATCGAGGAGGTTGCCCGGACCCTCTCGTGACAGCGCGGCGACTGCTGAAGGCCGCCGAGGCCATCCGGGAAGTGGTAAGCATGGCGATCCTCACGAATGTTCGCGACCCCAGGGTGAAGGGCGTGACCGTGACCCGTGTCGAGGTGGCCCCGGACATGCGATCGGCCACCGTACATGTTTCGGTGATGGGTGATTCGGTGCGACAGGGGCTCGCTCTCAAGGGGCTCGCCAGTTCGGCCGGTTTCCTGCAGGCGAAAATCGCCGAGGGCATCGAAACCCGCTACACGCCGCGGCTGCGGTTCGAACTCGATGCTGGAGTCCGTCATTCCGGTGAGATCGCTCGCATGCTCCGCGAGCTGCTTCCTGCAGAACCCTCGCCAGAGGATGCCTGTGAGGAAGACCGGACGGCAGAGGAAAGCCCCGAAGCGGCCCCGGATTCCCGCGGACATGGAGATTCATAGTTCGCTGGGTTGGTCGGAGCGGTGTCACGGTGACGCCCCCGACTCTCACCATCATGGATTTAGGTGACAGAATGGCCTCGACTCAACGTCAGCAGTTGCTCACGCGGCTGCAGAAACAGCTCAAGCAGCACTTCAAGCCGATCGTGCCGGATGTCGGAAGGCCGGTTCTCGAGCAGGTGCTCTTCGCATGCTGCCTGGAGAACGCCGGGTACGACGTCGCCGAGAAGGCGTTTGCCAGACTGGGTGAGAGTTTCTTCGACTACAACGAAGTTCGTGTCACGACTGTGATCGAATTGGGCGAGACCCTGAAGGACCTCCCTTTGCCTCAGCGATCGGCGCTCGGTCTGCGGCGTGTGCTCCAGGCCGTGTTCGAGTCCTCCTACAGTTTCTCCCTCGAGCACGCCAGTAAGCAGTAGATTGCCGCCGGCATCAAGTCACTGGAACAGCTACACGGCATTCCGTCCTTTGTCGTGTCGTTCGTGGCATCGACCTGTCTCGGTGGTCATATGATCCCGCTGGACGATGGCGCGCTGGCGGGTTTGTATCTCGCCGGGGTCATCGACAGGAATGAGTACGACGCCGGCAAAGTGCCCTGGCTCGAGAGGACGATTTCGAAGAAGCAAGGAATTGAGTTCAGTTCCCAATTGCACCAATTGGGTGCCGAAATCTTCAGAAACATTCACTCACCGCAACTTCGAAAACTCTTCCTGACGATCGATCCGCATGCGAAGGATCGGCTTCCGAAACGTGGTGAGCCGATGGCTGCTCGCAATCCGCCGCCTGAGCCGCAGGGAAAGGATGCGAAAAAAGCAGCCGATGCTGCAGAAGAGTTGCGCCCAGCAGGCCCGCAGGCTGCCTCTCGGCCAGCAGGGAAGACACCGATGCCCTCCCCTGCCCCCAAGACAGGAAAGCCAGGTCCGAAGCCGTTCGTGGTGAAGCCGAACGTCGGCCGACCGATCACGATCAAGCCCCAGGTGACCCCGGTCGAGGCGCCGCAGCAGGCAGGCAGCCCGCCTGTCTCCGCCGCCGGCCGGCCGTCGAAGGGATCCGCACGGAGCACTGAGAAGGGAGTCAAGCCAGCCGGTGGATCGAAGACGTCGGGCTCTCCCAAGGCGCCTGTAAAAGCTGCGTCGTCGAAAGCCTCGTCCAAACCATCGGTTGGAAGCGGCAAGAAAGTGGGCGCCGAGTCGAGGACATCCTCCTCCAAATCGGCATCCAAGCCGATTCAAAAGTCCAAGAGTGGGGCCAAGGCAGGCATGCGCTCGAAGGCCGGTCGGCGGGTTGACCGCAGTGGGGGCAAGTCGAACCATTCGCGTTCATCTTCGACGGGTCGCAAGGCAGCCGTGGCGGAGTTATCGAAGAAGAAGCCACGGTGACGTCCCGCGGCCGACTCTGCGTGTTGGCAGCCAATCACGCGGGTCACAGTGGCTTTGTGCCGGGGGTTGACGGGCACGGTACGTCTCCGTGGGATTGCAGACCGAGCGGAAAAAAATCGACCCACGTGCGGTGGCGTGCAAGGGTTGAGGAGATCTGACGGGACTTTGGTGTTGTCCGAAGGGAGGTGACGACAGATGGCGGGGCATTCCCATTGGGCGAACATCGCCCGAAAAAAGTCATTGTTCGATGCCAAGCGTGGAAAAATGTTGAGCAAGCTCGCCAAGGCGATCATCGTCGACGCGAATCACGGCGGACCAGACCCGGATGCCAATCTTCGTCTGCGGTACGCGATCGATGCGGCGAAAGCCGTGAGCATGCCGAAGGACAACATCCAGCGGGCAATCCGCACGGGAACCGGAGAGCTGAAAGAGGGGAATCTCGAGGAGTCGATTTACGAGGGCTATGGTGCCGGTGGTGTGGCCGTGCTTTGCGAGATCCTCACGGACAATAAGAACCGCACGGCTCCGGAGATTCGCAAGATCTTCGAGATGCAGGATGGCAAGCTCGGCGCAACCGGATGCGTGGCCTGGATGTTCGAGCGAAAGGGGATCGTGAGGCTGTCCGAAGGGGACTGTGACGAGGATCGACTGATGGACGTGGCCCTCGCCGCCGGAGCCGACGACGTGGCTGCTCAGGATGGCCGATGGCAGGTGACCTGTGAGCCGTCGGTCATGTCGACGGTCTGTGAGGCACTTGCCAAGGCAGGAATCGCGGTCGAGGGTTCGGAGATCGCGAGGATCCCGTCAAATACCGTCGACGTGCAGGACGTCGAGGTGGCCCGCAAGGTGCTCGCTCTGGTCGAGCGACTCGACGATCACGATGACGTCCAGTCGGTCGCAGCCAACTTCAGTATTCCCGACGATGCGATGGCGCAACTCCAGGTGGAATGAGGTCAGTCCTTTTCGATCTTTTCCGGTTCAGAGTGCTCGACCATCGGCCAGTAGGTGCCGAAGTCGAAGTGGGGGCTATTGTCGAGGTCGTGGCACTCCAGGCAGTTGGAGATGACCTTCTCCTTTTCTTCCGGGGATGAGAGGGACATTGCGAGGTCCTGCCGCAAACGGTCCCTCGCCGCGTCCGCGACCTTGACCTCGCCCCGTTCGACGGCGGCATGGGCGGCGGCAGGTCCGTGGCAGTTTTCACAACCATTGTGAGCAAGGTGCGGCGTCTCGGTGGTGTCGACAAACCCGACGTCAAAAGGTTCGACCCGTTGAGGAGCCCAGCCGACGACGTGACATGAGAGGCACTCAGGGTCGTGAGAACGCCCCGGGACCTGCTCTTCGAGCGTGGTCAATGCCGACGCGTGTGGGGTGTCCCTCCAGATCTCATAGGCATGGGCATGACACTCCGCACAGCCTTCAGAACCGGCGAATCGTCTGCCGCTTGGGTGCCGCGCCGCGCCGGGTATCAATCCGAGACCTGACAGCCCGAGCGACTCGAGTTTCCGCTGATAGGCCCCGAGAAGCCGGATCATGTCGGCGTATTCCCCCCAGCGGGCGTCGAGCGGCACCCGCTGCGTCCGGATCGGGGTCGCTGGATCGTCGAACAAGCCGACAACGACCGCGTACATGCCCTTGTGACCGAGTTCGATGAGCAGACGGCCGTCACCGAACCCATGCGGATTCATCGGTGGTTCATCGGCGGCCCCAGCCGAGACCACCAGCTTGAACGATGGGTGCTTTTCGGCGAGGGCGAGCGTTTCGTCGGGTGTGGCCCAGCTCAGAAGCACACGATGGTCGCAGTCGAGCGCGTCGAGTTCCTTGGATGCCAGCGTCAAGGCCTTGTCGGGATCGAGGATGTCGATCGAGTCGTTGTGGATGCGCGTCGCCTCAACACAAGCGAGGACCGTCGTGACGCCGAAGCGAACGCCGCCTGCCTCTACCCTTCTCACGCGCGAAGTGATGCCCGAATCGAGGCCCAGCAGGCCGACGTTCGCGGAAACGAACGGCGATGGAGCATCGCCGATCGAGGCCGCCGCCGCGATCAATTCCTCCACAGGGAGTCGTACGTCGAAGGGACCAAATCCGGCCACGGCGTATCCCATCGTTCGCAGACCGTCTGCGACGGACTGAAATTTCACCTCTGACTGTCGGCCATATCGACGGACCTGATTGCCGAGGTCCAACGCCACGGTGGGCCATCCGGCCTGTTCGAGTGCGATCAGGAGGTTGTGACGCCGGCTGAGCCCTCCCTTTTGATTCTCCTTGCCGGAGCAGCCGCATGGCTCGATGTAACCGTCCAGTTCACCGGTGAGAACGAGCACAGCGGCAGGGCGAGGCCAATCCTCGAAAACCGCCCCATTTCTCCTACAAAACTCCGATGCCGTCTCTTCTGAGATCTCCGGCCCCCGGTCCGGGCCCCCGCGGACGACGTGCGCATCCGCGAGCATCGCAAGCGCAAGTACCGTGGCCGCTGTCAGGCCACGCACGTTTTGGCGATCGCGGTGGGCCAAATCAATGCTCATTCAAACCTTCCTCAGGCCTCCGAGACGGTGTCATCGTCCTCGACTTCCCCCAAATGCCCCAAGGCACGTCCGACCGCTTCAAGGCCCGATCGCCAGCCGAACCGGCAGTGTCAATTCGGGCGTACTCGCGAGCCCTGTTTCCAGGACGATTCGACCGAGAGGTCCCTGACGGCTTCCGAGGTGATTGCAGGTTTTGCTACCTACCGGAACCCTGATCTGTATCGGCACCTTCCAGACCGTTCCCGCACCAATCGGCGATGGCTCGCCCAGTTCGACACTGATGGAATCCGGTACGACCTCCCGAACGACCGGTTTGATGCGCTCCCGCTCGGGCCCCTTGACGGTGAGAAACAGGTCGACGCCGCCGCCGGTGGTAGATGACACATTCCCGAGGGCGACCATTTCGTTGGAACTATCCCACCCATTACCCGCGATGACGATATCTCCAGCCACGCTCCCCTTGACGGGAATATCGATCGTGACGTTTCGATCCCCCGACTCCATCAACGCAGCAAGGTTCTCGAGGCGTATGCGCACGGTTCGGCGAAGCGGACCCACCGGCAACCCCGGTGGAACCGTGATATCGATCACGAACCCCCCGGTCGCCGGCGATTCGGCCTCGAGTTCCCGTTCTGAGAGCACCCGAAAATCCGCAACCATCGGGCTCGTCGATCGGGTGGCTTCGGGGGTGCCGCTGACGGGCTCGACGATCAGTTCACGAAGTTCGGGTTTGAAGAGTCCGTAGGTCAGCAGTCGGATCGAGGCATTGGCCCCGCTCGCGGAGGAAATTCTGTCGAAGACCACCTCTTCCGGAACCAATCGCCATTTCGGGACGACGATTCCAGAAATCTCGAACGAAATCTCCGACCGGAGTGGGTCATTCGTGAGGACTGAGACGCGTTGCCGAAAAGGACCTCCCTGCCCCTTCGTTTTCCAATCGATCGACACCATGGCGGCTTCGCCGGGGGGCACATCTTCGCGGTCGAGTCCGCCGATCGTGCAACTGCACGATGACGATCCCTTGGAAAGGGACAGCACCGACTTCCCGCCGTTGACGATCTTGAATTGATGGGCGCCCGCTTCCTCGGCACCCATGCTGCCGAAGTCGAAGATCGTCTCATCCGTGGTCGCTTTCGCGGAATCGGCTGATGGAGCCGCAACCACCCGAAAGGATCCGATCTGCATCGGACGACTGAGGCCGTTCGCGATGGCCGCTAGGCTGCCCATCGCTACTCCAACGATCGCCGAGAGAACCGCCACCGTTGACGCACGTGGGGGCTCGAGTTGCGACATCCTGCCACCTCCGAACTGTTTCAATCATAGTAGCAGCCCCTCGGTGGAACGCTCGTGGGTCCCTCATCGGAGGACGTGATTTCGGCGGGAGCGATGGGGTGGGGCGGATTCAAGGGTGGGTGGCACGAACGTCGTCATCGTCCGACGGGATCCGAGTCAGTAAGCCCGGGCGACGACGCTTCGGCGACGGACGGGGCGACCTGTTACGAGGCAGGTTCCAGGTTCGTCGTCACCCTCCATCGGGATGCATCGTACGGTCACCTTCATCGGGTCGAGCTCGCGCGGAATGGCGGGATCATCAGCAAGATGCACGTAGGCGAAGCCCCCTGCCCCGCTCTTGTCTTCTCCCGGACCGAAGAACGCCTTGAGATCCGGAAGGCTGTCGAGCCTCTCAGTGTGACGCTTCCGCAGGGTGAGTGCGGATTCAAAGAGGCCCCGCTGCATGTCCTCGAGGAGTCGTGGCGCGGACTCCACGAGGGCGTCAATCCGGATCGTTTCTCGCTCTTTCGGAGGCCGATCACGACGGAAGAGCATCACCGATTCGGCGGCGAGGTCCCGCGGGCCGATTTCGATCCTCAGGGGGATCCCCCTCTTCACGTGCTGCCAGGCTTTCTCGCCGCCGCGAAGACTCCGTCCGTCGATGGCGACCCGCAGCGGCTCGCCGGCGAATGTTCGTGCCTCGAGTCGGCGCTTGAGGTCCTCGCAACAGGCGGTCACTGCGGATTCCTCCTCGGGGCTCCTGTGGATGGGCAGGATCACGGCCTGTTCAGGGGCGATGCGAGGCGGGAGCACGAGTCCATCGTCATCGGAATGCGTCATGATCACCGCACCCACGAGCCGCGTGGAGACTCCCCACGATGTCGTCCAGCAGTACTCCTCGGCACCGGTCGGTCCGGCGAATCGGATTTCCTGCGCCCTGGCAAAGTTTTGTCCGAGGAAATGAGACGTGCCGGCCTGGAGGGCCCGGCGGTCCTGCATCATCGCCTCGATCGAGTACGTTTCCACCGCTCCTGGAAATCGCTCTCCGGGGGGCTTTGGCCCCTTCACGATCGGCATCGCAAGATCCTTTTCCGCGAAGGTCGAGTAGACATCGAGCATCCGCAAGGTTTCCTCGACCGCCTCGGCCTCGGTGGCATGCGCCGTGTGTCCCTCCTGCCAAAGGAATTCCGCGGTTCGCAGAAACACGCGAGGTCGCATTTCCCATCGGACGACGTTAGCCCACTGATTGATCAGTACGGGGAGATCCCGCCACGACTGGATCCATTTGGCATACATCGCACCGATGATCGTCTCGCTCGTCGGCCGTACGATGAGCGGCTCCTCGAGGCGACCCGTCGGTACGAGTCGACCGTCGGGACCCTGCTCGAGACGATGGTGGGTCACCACCGCACACTCCTTCGCGAAGCCTTCTACGTGCTGCGCCTCCTTCTCGAGGAACGAGAGCGGGATGAACACAGGAAAGTAGGCGTTGCGGTGGCCGGTCCGCTTGAACTCGGCGTCGAGTATGTGCTGCATCCGCTCCCAGATCGCGTACCCATGGGGCTTGATCACCATGCAGCCGCGGACGGGCGACTGCTCGGCCAGGTCGGCCGCCCGCACGACCTGCTGATACCACTCGGGGTAGTCCTCGGCACGGGTGGGCGAGATCGCATGCTCGGGCATCGGTTGGCTCCGTGGGTCGGGCTCTCATCCGCGGCCATGCCGGGGGCTGGGGTTCGGTTCCCGTAGGCGGCGAGGCGGGATTGTAG
>JBJTBB010000435.1:0-4157 GCA_046091125.1 Planctomycetaceae bacterium | reverse complement strand
TTCTCGCGGACCATCTTGCAGACCTTGTACTGGCAGTTCTTGATGTCGTGTTCGTGGACCAACTTCGAGAACTGTCAGGTCCGGACCCGCTGCTCGGGGACCATCTTGCAGACCTTGTACTGGCAGGTCTTGATGTGGTGTTCGGGGACCATCTTGCAGACCTGGTAGGTCCGGACCCGCTGCTCGGGGACCATCTTGCAGACCTTGTACTCGCAGGTCTTGATGTGGTGTTCGGGGACCATCTTGCAGACCTGGTAGCTTCGGACCCGCTCTTCGGGAACCATCTTGCAGACCTGGTACTGACAGGTCTTCACTCTCTGCTCGGACACCATCCGGCAGACCTTGTAGGGAACCTTTTCGACGAGCGTCTCTTTCTCGTACCGGACACAGGAGATCTCCTTCTCGTGCTCCTCGGGCACCCAGACCCTCTTGCAGATCCGCCGGGGTGGGCACTGCTCCTCGACGCGATGAACCTTGCCGGGAACATACGTCCGCTTTCCGGTGCACGGATCACAGACCCAGCAGCCGGGCTCCCGAATGCACCGTGTGACGACCGGTCCTGGCACTTCCGAGATCTCCGTCTCCCAGCGGCCGCTGCAAACCTTGACGGACTTTGTGTAGTGCACGGGCTTGCAGATCGTCCGACAAACCTCACGCTCACGCATCTCGACGACGGGCTTGCACACCGTGTAGGGGATTTCCTTTGTCATGGTCTCGTAGACGGGCTTGCAGACGGTGTAGGTCTGCTCCCTGGTCTCGTAGACGGGCTTCATGACGGTGTAGGGGATTTCCTTCGTCATGGTCTCGTAGACGGGCTTGCAGACGGTGTAGGTCTGCTCCCTGGTCTCGTAGACGGGCTTGCAGACGGTGTAGGGAATTTCCCGTGTGCGGGTTTCCCAAACCGGACGGCACACCGTCGAACGGATCTCCCGGGTCTTCGTCTCGTAGACGGGCTTCATGACCGTGTAGGGAATCTCTCGCTCGATGGTTTCCCAGACCGGCTTGCAGACGGTGTAGTTGACGGTCTTGGTCCGGGTTTCCCAGACCGGTCGGCACACCTTGTACTCAACCTCCTTGAACGACTTCTCGGTCTCGTAACGGACGCAGGCGATCTCTCGCTGCTCACACACCTTCTCACAGACGGTGCGGTAACACGTGTATTCCTGATTCTCGTAGACGACTTCCCGGACCCGACGCGTCCGGATGCAATCCTCGCCGCTATCCGACGAGTGCGACACCTCGTCGATGGCACAGGATTCCCTGGCCTCGGCGAAGCCGACGGGATTCATCTCCCCCTCCACGCGTCGATAGCTCGCTGGACCGAATGAGGCGGCCGTCGCGACCGAACCAAGCACGGTGGCGGCGACGATCGCCATGGAGAAACGGTGGATGGAGATTCGGGAACGAGTCATGGTGAAACCTTCTTGCCCCGTGGAGGGGTGGCTCGGGAAGCCTTGGAGGGTGGAAAACTGACCTGGCTGCATTTTTTGACCCGGGGTTCGATCCGCTCTCGCCCCGGTGCTATGAAGGATGATCGGTAAAAAATTCTTTGCAAGTTCACCATAGCACGTAATCGCGACAAAGCCCCGAGATTTACAGTTGCCGTTATTTCCGTTGAAAACGACCTAACCGGTAGCCGATGAGCCAGCCTGTTTCGTCGGTTTTCCTTGTGGAAAATCACCGGGTCAGGCTAGGGTTGGATTGCCGCCGACACTGGCGGGGGGAGTGAGTATGGCCGACACCCCTTCCAGCCAGGCTTCTACCCCGGTCGGGGATTCCCCGTCCGACGCCACCGTGCCCAAAGTGGTCGTGGCCCGTTTGAGTCTCTACCTCCGCGAGCTTCAGCGGTTGGAGGCCGCCGGGCAGCAGACCATCTCGTCGTCGCAGCTAGGCACGCTGCTGGGTTTCAGCGACGCACAGGTCCGCAAGGATCTCGGCTTCTTCGGACAGTTCGGGTACCCCGGCGTCGGATACCGCTGTGAGGAATTGATTCGAGCGATGCGGGACATCCTCGGTACCAATCAGGTTTGGCCGGTGGCGATGGTCGGCGTCGGCAACCTCGGTGAGGCCCTCCTGGGCTACAGGGGATTCGGCCGGCAGAATTTTAAGATCGTCGCCGCTTTCGACTGCGATCCTTCAAAAGTCGGGCGAACGATCGACGGTATCCTCGTCCGTTCGACTGGCGAATTGGCCGATGTCGTGGTGCGCGAGCACGTGAGGCTCGGGATGATCGTCGTGCCTGGTGAGCGGGCCCAGGAGGTCGCCGATCGGTTGGTCGCCGCCGGGGTCGAGGGGATCGTCAATTTTGCTCCGGTGACGCTTACGCTGCCGCCTCAAGTCCAGCAGGTATCAGTCGACCTTGCGATCGAGTTGGAGCAATTGTCGTTCGCGGTGACGAGCAAACTGCAGGCTGCGCATCAGTCATCCGGCGGTGGCCAGCCTGATCGCGGCACAACGGATAAAGGCGTCTGATCGCCGGAAGGACGACGCGTCTGCGATGCTTGGCAGTTCGCGTCCGTCTCAGGTCGCCTGTGCATTCGATCTTGGGCCGTCCGTGGTTCCCCGGTAATCACTGAGCGGGCCGACCCGCCAGGTCACCCGAAGCGCGTTGGCGACTGCTGCGAGGTCGATGCCTTCCTGCAGGAGCGCCCCGGCCGTCGGTGGTAGCAGTCCGGTTGCGGCGAGCGCCATGCCGGCGATGCTCGCCGCCATACCGCCCACGGCACTCGAGAGGGCGATCGATCGAAACCGACTGCCGATATGGAGTAATTCGTCGACCCGTTCGAGCGTCGAATCCATCACCACTGCGCCAGCCGCCTCGCTCGTCACGTCACTGGCCGTTCCGAGTGCGACGCCGACTGTAGCGGCCGCGAGGGCGGGGCTGTCATTGATGCCATCCCCTACGAAGAGCGTCGGCCCTTTCGCCATGGCCTGTTCAACGAGGGCCAGTTTTCCTTCGGGTTGGATTTCGGCGTGCACTTCCTTGATGCCGACCTCATCGGCCAGCCAGCGGACCTCGCTCTGACGGTCACCGGAAACGAGCATCACGCGATCGAGCCTGTGGGCTGGTCCGAGGTGGGAGACGAACGTCCGCCCGTCGGGGCGTGGCGCATCCCGAAACCTCACGAGCCCTGCGATCGTCCCATCCACCAGTACCACGCATTCGAGTCCGCCCGCCGATGGAGGCAGGCGAGGCGCCTGCAGGCTGCTGCCACGCCGGCCGGTCGAATCCTCCACGGGATGACGTTCGACGTGCCGCCGGCCTGTGATGGCCACGTCGAGCCTACGGCCGTCAGCCGTGGCCACCTTCCCGGCGAGTCCCTCGCCCGGCCGTTCCGAAACCGCCTCCACCTCGCACAATTCGAGCGAGCGGCGACGCCCCTCCTCCACGATCGCTTCAGCCAGCGGGTGCTTCGAGTATGCCTCGAGGCTAGCCGTGAACCGGACCAGGTCATCGGCCGACAGGGTCCCAGTCGGCACCACCTCGGTCACCGTCGGCCTGCCGTAGGTGAGTGTGCCGGTCTTGTCGAAGATGGCGATGCGGCAGGTGTCGAGTCGCTCCAGGATGGCCGGATCACGGATCACGATGCCCCGCTTCGCCGCGAGCGACACGGCGCCGATGATGGCCACCGGAATCGCGATGAGCAAAGGGCAGGGAGTGGCCACGACGAGGACGGCGAGAAAGCGGGTGGCGCTGCCGCTCCACCACCATGCTGCGGCGGCGATTGCGAGCGTTAGGGGCGTATAGAGTCCTCCGAGCATGTCAGCCAGCCGCCTCAGCCGGGGCCGCTGCTGCCGGCTTGCCGCGAGGACCTGCATGATCTTGGAATAACGGCTGTCGAAGCCGACCCGATCGGTTCGGATATCGAGGGCCGCTTCGCCGTTGATCGCACCGGACAGTGCGGTCGATCCCGGTGCCTTGCTCATGCGGTAGGGCTCACCGGTGAGGTAGCTCTCGTCCATCGACCCACGTCCGGCGACGACGGTGCCATCGACCGGACAAATTTCGTGCGGCAGCACGACGAGTACGTCGCCGATCGCCACATCCGCCAGCGCCGCGTCCTCCAGGCGGCCTTCGAAACGTTTATGGGCCATCGTGGGCATGCGTCGTGCGAGCGCCTCGAGCACGTCGCCAGCTCTTGCGACGGCACGTGCCT
>JBJTBB010000434.1:0-2744 GCA_046091125.1 Planctomycetaceae bacterium | reverse complement strand
GCCTGCCATCCAACCTACGCGCTGGGCTGACGACGGCGCTGAACGCCCGTCAGCGATCTTTACGCGGTTCGTCGACCACCTCGTCGTGGAGCCAATCGATCATTCGCTCGGGCCAGTGAGCAAGGGCCCGACCCTTCGATTTGCCGATTCCGAAGCCATGGCCGCCACGGGTGTAGATGTGGGCTTCGTAGTCGATGTCGGATTCCCGCAGCAGGTTGGCGAGATTGAGGATCACACTCGTATGCGGATCATCGGCGGCGATCAGCAGAAAAGCCGGCGGGGCGCCGCTCGGCAGGCGCGACGGAATCCCCAACGGCCCGGGATAGATGAGCATCTGGAAGGCGGGCGTCGCGTCGAGTCGATCCACCGGATCGGCCGCCTGCGGATCGCCCGCTCCGGACCGATAGCTGGTGATCGAGACCACCTCGCCTCCCGCCGAGAACCCGAGCATCCCGACCTTCTCGGGCCGGATGCCGAAATCTGCGGCGCGCGACCGCACGACCCGCATGGCCCGCTGACCATCCTGCAGGCAGTGTTCCTCGAACTTGTAGGGCACTCCAGGCTGTCGTGGCAACCGGTACTTCAGCACGAAGGCTGCGAACCCGTTCGCCGCCAGATACTCAGCCGGCTCCACGCCTCCCCCCTGGAACCCGAGTTTCGAGAGACCTCCTCCCGGTGCGACGATCACCCCCACGCCCGTCGCCTTCGCGGGATCGGCAGGGAAGATCGTCAACGTCGGAAAATGGATGTTCGTCAGAGATCCCTTGTCGATCACCTCGGTCTCGTCCCGCCTCTCCTCGAAGCCGGGCGCACCCTTCTCCCAGAGCGGGATCACCTGCGGGTCGGCGCCATGGGCGACCGTTGCCGACCGCCAGATGACGGCCGACTCCACGGAAAGTATCACGGCCAGGGCCGATGCGACTCGAATGGAAGGCGTGGTCACTTCATGCGCTCCGAAGGAGACTGATCGGGGCCAAATCGACGGCGAGATCCTACCCGGCGGTCAGGCGTCAGTTCACGACGTTTCTCAGCGGCAGTCCCATGAGCGCCCGTCGACAGGCCTCCGTGCCCTTGGTCCGCATGTCGAGAAGACCCTCGACCGAATAAAACGCCGCATGGGGGTTCACGATCAGCCGCTCGTAGGCGGCATGGTCCCGATTCCGCCAGGCGACCAGGAGCGGGGAGTCGTCCCGCGGAGGCTCGCCGACGAGCACATCGAGGGCCGCACCCGCCAATTGACCGCTCTCGAGTGCGTCGGGAATCGCCGCCGTATCCACGATCGCTCCGCGGGCAGTGTTGACGAGAAAGGCACCTCTCGGAAGCCAACCGAGCGACTCGGCATTCACGAGATCCCTCGTCTCCTCCGTGAGCGGACAGTGCAGCGAGAGCACGTGGCTGGCCGCAAACAGCTCCCGGGCCGATTCATAGCGACGCACGCCCAGCGCCTTGTCGGAGCCATCGGGCCTGTAAGGATCGAAAAATCCCACGTCCATTCCCAGGGCCTTGGCCCTCAGGGCCGTCGCCGTCCCTACCCGACCGAGTCCAACGATGCCGAACGTACGTCCCCGCAGCCGATGCAGCGGACCGGCGACGGTGTACATCCAGGGATCGCTCCGATCCCGCAGCCTCACGTTGTAAAGGTTGACGCCCCGGGCAAGGGCGAGGGCCATGGCGATCGCCGAATCGGCCACCTCCTCTGTACCGTAGTCGGGGACGTTGGCGACGGCGATGCCGCGACGACGCGCGAAGGCGTGATCGACGTTGTCGATGCCCGCACCGCACCGCACGATCAGCCGGCAGTGTTCGAGTCTCGCGATCGACCGCTGGGTGAGCGAGATGTTGTGATACATCATGATCGCGTCGGCTGACTCGATTTTCCCGATGAGATCCTCCTCGCCGAACGCATCGATCGCCTCGATCGAGGCGATGCCGCCGAGGCCGGCCCGCTCCGGGGCGAGGTCGTCGTTGATGAAGTCGGTGATCACGACGCGGTGCATGACGTGGGTTCTCCCGCACGCTCCAGAACCGTCGAAACGGGCCCCTTGCACGCGGCGGCCGGCTCCTTCATGCAGGAGCATACGCACGCCGCCCCCCGATCGGCCATGATGAAGCGGTTTGACCCGTCCCCCACTACCGGTGTGATCACGATGCCACTCTCTCACGGAGACCTTCTCCGCCTCGCCCGCTGGAACACGCCGACGATCTACAACGGCTGGGAGCAGATCACCTCCCATGACGTGACGAACGCCGGATGGAACCCGGAGGAAACACTCGACTTCATGCCACAGATGGGGCCGATGGTCGGACGTGCGGTGACGCTCGTCGTCGAGCCTTCGAACGCCTCGCACAAGGCGAGGGCCGCCGCGTGGAACGAGTATCGTCACTACGTTTCGCTCGGTGACGCGCCCAAGATCGTCGTTGTCCAGGATCTCGACCGCCCGAGAGTCGTCGGCTCGTTCTGGGGCGAGGTGAACGCGAACACCCATCGCGCCCTCGGCTGTGTGGGCACGATCACAGACGGCGCCATCCGCGATCTCGATGAGATGACCAACGCCGGGTTCAAGGCTCTCGCGCGTCGATTGTGCGTCGGACACGCCCACGTGACGCCGGTCCGCTGGGGGGAGCCCGTGAGCGTGTTCGGCCGGACCATCCTGCCCGGCCAGCTCGTGCATGCCGACAAGCATGGTTTCCTCGTGATCCCGCCGGAGGATGAGGAGCAACTGCTCGACGCCGCGGGGTTCATG
>JBJTBB010000433.1:0-4613 GCA_046091125.1 Planctomycetaceae bacterium | reverse complement strand
GCCCCACCGCGTCCCAAGCCGCCGGCTACGCCGAAGCGCCAGCTGACGTGGCTGCGCAGTTTTTCGAGAGCCGTGTGGGTGACCGCCTAGGGTGTCTCGCCCGGACGACTGACCACGCAACGGGCGGGCATCACTCCCCCGGTGTCTTCGGCTCAGAGTGGCACGGGCAGCAGCAGTGCCGGATGGTCGAAGAGGACCCGTCGGCCACCGGCGTCGATCGCTGGCATGAGAAAGAGCAGTACGAGGTAGAACGCGAGTGCCGCGAGCATGATCGCGTAAAGACTCAGTCTCAGGGGCCACCACACCCTCTTGTGCCGACGGGATGCATGGCCGGCCGCCCAGCCGACGAGGATCCTCGCCGGGAAGATGGTCGCCAGGAATAACGGCGTCAGCAGGAGCAGTGCATCCCCCGGGAGTACCGCCACCTTGAGCAGGTAGAGCGGTAACGACAGGGCGTAGCTTCCGACGACCGCCGCGAGCATCACGATCGGCGCGCGCGCATGCATCTCGCGAATGGCGGCGAGTTCCCTGAAAACGCCAAGCCGCCCCTCTGCGGCAAACCTCGCCTGGAGAAAGGGCACCCACGACAGTACGGCTGCGAGCAATCCCGCGCCGAGAAGCGTGACAAGGACGATCACCGGCTGCTGTGACTCACGCAGTGTCGAAAACATGAGCGTGGGGAGGACGAGCCAGATGAAGGCGCCTGCGAAGCCCGCCATGCCGAGCCACAGGAGTCGTAGCGGTGCGAGCACAGCGATCGCCCTGCTTATGCCGTCGACCGCCTTCTGCCACGCCTCGCCCTTGCGCATCCGTCCGACGAGCATGCGCAGATTCCGGATTGGACGGAAAAACGAGAGAAATGAGCCGCCCGCATTGATCGCGAGAACCAGGTGGATCGCGACGAGTGGTCCGAGCACGCGTTGAAATACTCCCCAGCCGACGGACGCTCTGCCCTGGGGCGCGATGATCGTGGCATCGGCGGCAACATGCGTTACGAGCCAGACGATCGCCAACCAGAACCAGACGCCGAAGGCGACCGAACCCAGACGGGGAAGAATCGCTGGAAATGGAACGGCGTCGAGCAGTCTCCCACTGCGATAGACCCGTCCCTCGGCCTCGAGCATCAATCCAAGCGAGAGAAGACCGAGGCCGGGAATCGCGGCAAGGACGGCCAGAATCACGAACAGGCTCACGCTCCCCGCGACCAGCGAGAGTGTCCAGGACAGCGAGCCCAGCGGGCGACGAATGAGCCCTGGAAAGGGTGGCAACTCCGCCCAGCTCGTCATGTGGGGGAGAGGTGGTGCTCCGTTGCAATCTGGTGCCGGAAAGAAGTCTTGCATTGAGCACTCCAGGCGAGGAACCCATACTGCGAAGATTACAATCGAAGACTACAATCCATGAAACGTTGATGTCGCGTTGCGTGCGGGTGGTCGCAGGCCGTCGAGACGCTGTGGCGTTGGACGAGGGACATGGCGGTCACCAATGGCATCATGAATGACACATGAATGACATCATGAGACGAATGCTTCCGGCGTGTGTCATCCTCGGGGTGACGTGGCTGGTGATGCTTGTGGCCCGAGACCCACTCCTGCCGCCCGCCCATTCCACACGGACCCCTGATGGCGGTGGGCGACCTGCCACCGCATCCGCTCGTATCGATGCGATCGTCGAAGGGTTGTGGCAAAAGGAGGGTATCGAACCGGCCTCGCGTGTCGACGATCTGCTCGTGCTCCGGCGCGCCTGGCTCGCGTCGGCCGGCACGATTCCGTCGCTCGAGGAGATTCGGCGATTTGAGAGGGATGATCGGCCCGATCGACTCGAACGCTGGCTCGACGACATTCTGGCCGATCGACGGACGGCCGATCACTTGGCCCGTGTGCTCTCGCACGTGCTTGTTGGTGACGACCAGGGACCTTTCGTCGTGTTCCGGCGGGATCGTTTTCTGGCGTGGCTCGCTGACGCCATCCATGCTCGAGAGCCCTTTGATGAAATCGTGCGCAGGATGGTGGCTTCGGAAGGACTTTGGACTGGCGAGCCTGCGGTCAATTTCATCACGCAGGCAGTATCGTCCGATACCGTCGATCCGGTGAAACTCGCCGGCCGGGTCTCGCGGGCGATGCTCGGCCAGCGGATCGACTGTGCCGAGTGTCACGATCATCCCTTCGCCCCGGTCACCCAGGCACAGTTTGAAGGACTCGCCGCCTGCTTCGCGCAGGTAAAAGTTTCGCCGCTGGGGGTTCAGGACGATCCGAGTCGGGTGTTCACGATCGAAGTGCCGGCATCGATGCAGCCGATGGAATCCGAGGACGGACAGGCGTTCCCCATGGCGGCCGCGACGGCGCGGCGAGTGCCTCCCGCACCGCCATTCGCACCGGAATGGATGCCGGATAGCGGGACGCGTCGCCACAGACTCGCCGAGTGGGTCGTTCATCCGGCGAACCGGCGGTTCGAGCGGGCGATCGCCAACAGGGCCTGGCAGGTCGTGTTCTGTAAGCCCTGGCACGCACCAGTGGACGATCTTCCCAATCCTCCTCAGGGCGGCGCGGAGGGCGGGCGCGACCCGTCCGACCTTCTGGACGTCCTCGGCGAAGCGTTCCGAGCGGGAGAGTGTGACCTCCTGGCGTTGCTCCGCACACTTTTCGACACGCGTCTGTTCCGGATCGCATCGGCGCACGTCGCTCTCGATGAGCAGGATACGTGCGATGGCGTACAAGGGGCCTGGGCGGCGTTTCCACTCTCCAGGCTTCCGGCCGACTCGATCATGGGGGCGATGCAGCAGTGCACTCAGTTGGAGACGATCGATGGAGACTCACACCTCATCACCAGGACGGTGCGATTCCTCAGGCAGATCGACTTCGTGCGCGAATATGGCGAGCCTTCCGATGGGGCAGCCATCGGCGATCCTGTGACGATTCCCCAGGCTCTCGTCAGAATGAACGGAAGGCTCGTGCGCGAAATGGTCGAAGCGAATCCGTTCACGGCATCCGGCCGGATCGCTAGGATGGCTCCCGACGACGATTCTCGAATCGAAGCCGCCTTCCTCTGCTGCCTGACGAGGCGACCCACACAGGCTGAGCAAGATGCGATTGTGCCACTCCTCCGGGAAAATGCCGTGGCCGGGAGCGGAATGGAGGATGTCTTCTGGAGCTTGTTCAATTCAGCCGAGTTCTTCTGGAACCATTGATGCTCGGCGCACGTTGCGTTGGATGGAGGCCGCAGCCATGTCGCAGATGAGCCGATGTCGTCCGGGGTTTGGAAGGGATCTCGCTGTCCGGCCCTCGCGCCGTGGCGTGCTCATGTCGGCGTCGGCGATCGGCCTGTCGTGGTTGCTTGCTCGAGATCGCGAGGCGGTGGCAGTCGAGCCGGGCAGGAAGAAGTCGCTCGTGACGATCTGGCTGGCCGGTGGTCCGAGTCAGCTCGAGACCTTTGATCCACACCCTGGCACGCCCATCGGTGGACCGACCAGGTCGATCGAGACCGCGATTCCTGGCGTTCGGATCGCCGACACCCTGCCAAGACTGGCCGAGGTTCTCGATCGATTCTCGCTCGTTCGCTCGCTCGTATCCAAGGAGGGGGACCACGAACGCGGTACACACGCGATCAAGACCGGTTATCGCCCCGACCCAACGCTCGTGCACCCATCGGTAGGGGCGATCGTCGCGAATGAGTTGCCCGTCGAGGGGCTCGAGATTCCCTCGTACATCGCGTTGGGTACGGGAGGCTTTCCGTCGAGGGCGGGTTACCTCGGGGCGGCTCTCGATCCATACCGTGTACAGGTTCCCGGATTGTCGGGTCAGAATCTCACGCCGCAGGTTTCGGCCGCACGACAGGATCGGAGGTTGGCCGCCGTCGCATCGCTGGGTCAAGGATTCTTGAGAGGACGGTCGGTGCCGCTTGAGCGATCTGCAAACGACGCCGTGGTGAGCCGAGCGCTCGCGATGATGAACTCACGGCAGCTGGCGGCCTTTTCGGTCGGTGAGGAGCCGCAGGCCATGCGTGAGGCCTACGGCGACACCCCGTTCGGACGCGGGTGTCTCGTCGCACGACGGCTCTTGGAGACTGGCGTGCGGAGCATCGAAGTGACGCTTCCAGGATTCGACACCCACGCCGACAACTTCACGGGTCAGCGGGCCGCCTGCGAGCCGCTGGACATCGCTGTGTCGGCCTTCGTTCGAGACCTCGACGAGCGTGGACTCCTCGCCGACACCGCGATCGTCGTGGTCGGTGAGTTTGGGCGGACGCCCGCGATCAATCCACTCGATGGCCGCGACCACTGGCCGCACGGTTTCTCGTGTCTCCTGGGAGGAGGCGGGCTCTCGCGAGGGGTGGTCATCGGAGCAACCGATCCGGAAGGCCGTGCCCGGCAGCCCGAGTCGCCCTTTGAAATCGCCGATCTTTGGGCGACACTCTTGGAAGTTCTCGGGATCGATTTCGAGCGAGAGTTGATCACGCCGATCGGCCGGCCGATGCGTCTTTCCGCGGGAAGACCAGACCCGAGGCTGCTCGCTGAAAAGGCCTGAATTCGAAGAAAAATCATCATCGGGAGAAACCTCTGCGGAGGTCGGCCGTTGCAGACGGTCGAACACGCGCTCTGGAAGCCCGTGAACCGTCTC
>JBJTBB010000432.1:0-2745 GCA_046091125.1 Planctomycetaceae bacterium | reverse complement strand
CGCCTTGTGGATCCCCGCCAACGGGATGAACAGGCGACTTCCGGTGGTGAGAGCCAGGATGGCTCCCATCGGAGGCTTGAGCCCGATATGCGACCCGTCAGCAGGCGGGGTTGAACCGTCCTCCCAGGAGTGTCCTCCGTGACCCACGTCGAAACCCGTCTTCCGTACAAGGTCGCCGATTTGTCTCTCGCCGAATGGGGCCGCAAGGAGATCGGTCTGGCCGAGCGGGAGATGCCTGGGCTTATGGCCCTTCGCGAAAAGTTTGCCCGCAGCAAGCCGCTCAGTGGAGCTAGGATCGCCGGATGCCTGCACATGACCATCCAGACGGCTGTCCTGATAGAAACGCTCAAGGACCTGGGGGCGGAGGTGACTTGGAGTAGTTGCAACATCTTCTCGACTCAGGATCACGCCGCCGCCGCGATCGCCAGAGCGGGCATTCCGGTCTATGCGTGGAAGGGCATGACCAACGAGGAGTTCGATTGGTGCATCGAACAGACGCTTTTTTTCCCCGGAGGTGAGCCGCTCAACATGATCCTCGACGATGGGGGCGACCTCACGGCGATGGTCCACCAGAAATATCCGGAATTGCTCGGTGGTATTCGTGGCCTTTCAGAGGAGACGACCACTGGCGTCCACCGCCTCTATCAGATGCACGAGGTCGGCGAACTCAAGCTACCGGCGATCAACGTCAACGACTCGTGCACGAAGAGCAAGTTCGACAATCTCTACGGCTGCCGGGAAAGCCTGGCCGACGGCATCAAACGAGCCACGGACGTGATGGTGGCAGGGAAAGTCGTCGTGATCGCCGGCTACGGCGATGTCGGCAAGGGGTGTGCCCACGCGATGAAGTCGCTTGGCGCCCGGGTGATCGTGACGGAGATCGACCCGATCAACGCCCTTCAGGCGGTGATGGAGGGGTATGAGGTGACCACGATGGAAGAGGCTGCATCACGAGGACAGATCTTCGTGACGGCCACCGGCTGCCGCGATGTCATTCGCGGTGATCATCTCTCCCAGATGCCGGATGATGCGATCGTCTGCAACATCGGCCACTTCGACCTGGAAATCGACGTGGCATGGCTCGAGGGTGCCCGCGGTATCCGCAAGGTCGAGATCAAGCCGCAGGTCGACCGGTACACGCTTCCGTCAGGAAAGTCCGTGATCGTGCTCGCCGAAGGACGGCTCGTGAATCTCGGATGTGCCACCGGCCACCCATCGTTCGTCATGAGCACGAGCTTCACGAACCAGGTTCTGGCCCAGTTGGCTCTCTGGACAGAGCCAGACCGCTACGAGATTGGGGTCCATCTGCTTCCGAAGAAACTTGACGAAGAAGTGGCCAGATTGCATCTCGACAAACTCGGCGTGAAGCTGACGAGGCTCACCCCCGAACAGGCCGCCTATATCCATGTCCCGGTCGAGGGCCCGTACAAGCCTGACTATTACCGTTATTAATTTCACTGGATCAGGGCTTGAATCCATTTTGTCCGGTGGGACAAACGGCTGGTGAGACTTCCTTCGCTGGTCAATTGACGGCTGTTGATCGCCGGAAATCGAAGACCGCGGACCCGATGGACCGTTTCACATGAAACGGGGTGTTCTCGGCTGTTCGGGCAAGATGGGGGTTTCACGTGAAACCAGGCCACTGGCTTTCTCTGGCAACGGCTTTGGAGGTCCGGGCGGCCGATACAACGGCGTCGGGGAGACCGAACCGTGGGCCGTATCGTCTGTGTCGCGAATCAGAAGGGGGGCGTGGGGAAGACCACGACCGCCGCGAACCTCGCCGCGGGAATGGCGAAGGGTGGCGCCCGGACGCTTCTGGTGGATCTCGATCCCCAGTGCAATGCGACGACGGGCTTCGGGGTGTCTCCTGCTCAGACGCATCCGCTCGTCTCGGAACGGGCGCTTGCTGATTCGGTCGTCGAAACGGCCGTCCACGGGCTTTCGATCCTGCCGGGAAGCCGCAGCGTGAGGGATGTCGAGCGGATTGCCGCGCTCGCAAGAAGCGGATCGGCAGTGCTCGAGAGCCACCTCGCCCATGGACTCAACAAGTGGGACTGTGTGTTGATCGACTGTCCCCCTTCGGTGGGTGATCTCACGAGGACGGCCCTCGCCGGAAGCACCGAGGTCCTGATGCCGATTCAGTGCGAATACTTCGCACTCGAGGGGCTCACGCAGATGATCGAGGTGATCCGCGATGTCATGGATGAGCGTGCCGGCCGGCTGCGCTTTGGTGGCATCCTGTTGACGATGCACGACGCATCCCTCGAACTGACCGGAGAGGTCGAAGCTGAGGTCCGCGACTTCTTTGGGGAAATCGTCTTCGAGACGGTCATTCCCAGGGATGTCTGTGTCTCCGAGGCCTCCAGTCACGCGATGAGCGTGCTCGACTACGCGCCGCGCTCGTGGGGAGCTCGGGCCTACACGGAACTTTGTATGGAGGTGCGTGACTGTGAATAGCCAACGACGACTCGGCCGTGGACTCGAGGCACTGCTTGGACGGACGAGTACGGATGGTGCATCCGTGGGCACGGTCGGTCAGGTCTCCACCTCGTCGCCAGCCGCGGCTGCCAGGCTATTTCTGCACTCGCCCGAGGAGGTGGAGCAGGCCGCCAGCAGCGTGCCTGCGAGCGAGGTCACGGTCGGGCTCATCGATGCGAATCCATGGCAGCCCCGCAGCGTGGTGGTCGAAGCGGACATTGTCGAACTCTCCGAGAGTCTCCGGGAGCACGGTCTCGTTCAGCCGAT
>JBJTBB010000431.1:0-3516 GCA_046091125.1 Planctomycetaceae bacterium | reverse complement strand
CACGGCTGCCGTCGGCGGCGAGTCGCCGCGCGAGCCGTCGGGCAACGGTGGGGGCGATTGCGTCCTGCGAGATCAGGGTCGGAAGCCATCCCTCGACGCGGCCACCCGAGGAATCACCTGGCAAGGACTCTCGCGCCGGTGCCGATCCCGCACGACGCGTCTCGAAGAGCCGCACGAGAGGCTCGTTGGCCACTGAGTCGCCGGTGTCGTACAGCGCTTCGAGCACCCACCAGCCCATCATCGGAAGGAATGAGTCGTCGCCGAATCCAGGCCGACCGAGGAGTGCGGCGATGAGGTCGAGCGCCTGCTCGCGGTCGAGCCGACGCGCGGTCGAAGCCAACTGCACGAGCACCTCGGCGTCAGCATCTTCCCTCGCGAGCTTCAGGAGACGTTTCTGCAGGCCATCGGGGAGTCTGCCGGGGCTCGTGCGGCCGAGTCGTCCTGCATGTCCTCCCAGGCCGGGCCCGCGGTGAACGCCGTAATCGTCTCCGAGGAGTCGCACGGCCCAGCCACGAACGGCCGCGTGCGGACTGGCAGTCGCTTTCTCGATGGCCGATCGGCCTTCGTCATCGGTGTCTGAGGGAAAGACGCCTCCGGCCTGATGGAGCGCCCACAGCGCATGGACGGCCTCGCGGGGGTCGAGCGACGCGACGCGCGAGGCGAGATCACCCGCGACGCCTGAGTCCCTTCGCTCGCCGAGGAGCCGCACCGCCGTGCGACGGTGCCACCCGTTGTCGTGGTCCAGCAGTTCCACCACGTCGGCCGACGAACGGCTCGAGAGATCGGTATCGGTTTCGAGATCGGCATCCCTTCCCCGCAGTCTCCAGATGCGACCAGTCGAGGAGTCGATCTGGTTCTGATAGTGCTGCCCATGGGCCACGTAAAAGTCGTACATGTCACAGACCACAAGTGAGCCGTCGGGCGCGGTTGCGACATACACGGGACGAAACGCAGGGTCCTCGCATCGAACGGCGGGCTCCGCATCGCGTGTGGAAAAAGTCGAGCCGCGGGGCACGAGCGCCGTGTCGGTGACAAGGTTGTGGAGCGGATCGAGGGCGAACAGATGGCCGCGGGCTGTGACGGGCAAGCCGGTGCCGACTGCACAGGCGCCGAAGTGCGTGAATCGTGGAATGGCGTCGACCGTCGCCAAGGCGGGCAGCTCACCGTAGGCGTGCGGATTGGCGGGGGGGCCATATTTTCCAGGATCGACGTCCGGCGTGCGATAAAGCCCCCCCGGAACGTAGTGAAATCCGCGGGTACCGCCGCCGTTGTGACCGCTGAACAGTCTGCCGAACTCGTCGAACTCGACTCCGAATGTGTTGCCTCCTCCCTCGGCGACGATTTCGAAGGCCAGCGAGTCGGGGTGGTAGCGCCAGATCATCGCGCCCGTGAAGGCCGCGCCGGCCTTGTCGGTGTCCAGACCGGGCCTGCGAACGAGGCAGGAAGTGGTGCTGCCCTGCGCGCCGTAAAGCCAGCCGTCTGGTCCCCACGCGAGGCCGTTGGCGATCGCGTGCGAGTCCTCGAGCCCGAATCCCGTCAATCGCACCTCGGGGTCGCCATCGGGGCCGTTTCCGTCGGCATCAGGATAGAAGAGTAGGTGCGGCGTGTGCATCACCCACGTGCCGCCCCGGCCGTGCAGGGAGGCGCTGGCCATGTTGAGGCCGTCCAGATAGACCGTGTGACGATCGTAGACGCCGTCTCGACGACTCGACTCGTGCACCGAGATCACGTCGGCACCGCGATCGTGCGACGGTGGCGCGGGCGGCACGCGGTCGTAGTGCGATCGATAGTATTTGTCGCGGCTGATCATCCGGACCCCTGCCGGATAGGGGTACTGTCTGGACTGCGTGACCCACATCCGCCCCCGCTCATCGAAACTGACGTGGAATGGCTGGGCTACGAGTGGTTCGTGCAGCAACAACTCGATGCGATACGGATCGGCTGTCCGCATGCGTGCGGCGGTCTCCTCCGGTTCCAGCCGCGGTCCGGCGACCTGGGCGGTACGACCGAGGACGCGGCTCGATTCGGTGACCGTGTCGAAGGCCGCCGCGCCCGGTCGCTCCGGAAGCGGACCGGCGGTGCGTCCGACCGCATCGCCGACGGCGAACATCCAGGATCCCGCGAGGACGCATTCGTGGAAGTACGACATCACGAAGGGTGCCTCGTCGGCGAACCCGCCGGCACGTGCTTCACTGGAAGGCACGGTTACTCGGATCGCGATCTCATTCCATTGCCCGGCCTGGAGAACTCCTGCGGGGATCTTGTGCCGGTGTGTCCCCGCTCCGTCGCCGGAGCCGACGTCACGACCGTTGACGAAGGCGCGATGGCTGCCCGCAAGGCCCGAAAGATTCAGGCCGACCGACTCGCTCGCGAGGTCGTTCGGCGCCTTTCCGAAGCAGCTTGGATGCGGCAGCATCCAGGAGCGATACCATCCCACGCCGCCGGCATCGGCCACGCGAGTCGCGGTTTCCGTGGACCATTCACCCGGAACGGATTGCTCGCGCCAGTCGTCGCCGTCGGACGTTTTCACGCCAAGGACGACGGCCGCCCAACCACAGCAGACGACGAGCGCGAGGCGGACCATCTCGGACTCCGAAAGCGACCGCGAGCTTCGGCCCGCAGACCGGATCGATTCTATCACCGTCCTGAATCGATCCCGTCTCCGGCAGCACGTGGCGGCAGGAATCGGGCCAGGAAGTCGAAGGTTCCGACACCGTTGATCGTGTGGGGGCCGTCGAACCACTCGATGGCCGCGTGCTCGGGGAGACCGAGCCTTTCGTAGACGGGTTGTACACGGGCAAATTCGGCCGCCACCCACTCGTCCGGAGCGCATCCGTCGCGGCGGCCTCGCTCCACCATGAACGGCCGCGGCGCGATCAGCCAGGCCAGTTCGGCGTAGTCGGCCACGCCCCCCATGTTCCATTCCGTGATTTCGTATTCACCGTGAAATGGATAGCACGTCGACCGCTCGATGGATGCCACCTTGCGCACCCATTGATTGAAGTCGCCCGAGCAGATCGACAGCGCGTAACGCGGCACGAGCGCCGGCACTCGCATCGCCGTCTTCCCGCCGTACGAAAGGCCGTAGAATCCGATTCGCGAGGCATCCGCGAAGGGAAGGGTCTCGACGAGTTCCAGCAGTCGCTCGTGCTGGGCCGTGATCACGGCGAAGAGCGAGAGGCCCAGCGGCCACGCCTTGCGCTGGAGTGTCCTGAAGCGGTCGCCACCGCGGTAGGGGTTTTGTGGGGCCAGTACGACGTAGCCCTTTCGGGCGAGATAGGCGGCGAATCCCTTGTAGGACTGCCAGGCGGGGTCCTCCTAGCCGACGACCGAGTCGATCGGTCGCCCCTCGAGCCCGTGCTGGCAGACGATCACCGCCCGTCGCTCGCCCTGTTCGAGACTCGAAGGCACGAGCAGCAGGCCGCCCGCGATGATGTCGTCGGTGACGTCGCAGGTGATCTCCCAGGCGGTGAAACCATCGCCGTTGAACAGTCGTCGGCAGCGGGAGGCCAACGG
>JBJTBB010000430.1:0-3332 GCA_046091125.1 Planctomycetaceae bacterium | reverse complement strand
CCGTCACACCCAGGTAATACGGCTTCGAGAGCGTCACCTCGTGCGGGGTCTCGTCTTCAAACCGATCCTCTTGCGATTTGGGCGAGCCCATCACGAACGTGCCGGCGGGGATTAACTTCAACTCGATACCTATCGAGTTTTTCACCGACTCGCGACCCTCTTGCGCACACCCGCTCGCACACCCCAGCAACGGCACCAGCACCAGCACCACCGCGTATCGCATGGACAACTTCCCTCACACGTGGGATGATCCTACCTCAAGACACCCAAGCCCGCTCGGCCCCTCCGGTCGCCGGCATCCGCGAAGGTGTCGACGGCCGTATGCAGTGATCGATCGAGCTTGAAATCGCGAGGCAGCGGCACCCCATCGAGTTCACCCTCGAAGCCGCGCACGTGGTTGACACGTGAGTGCGTGTTCCGGTCCTGAGCGACGCTCAACCCGCAGTGGGTCGTGACGTCGCGGGGAGCTACTTCGCAGCAGCCGGGGCAGCAGCCGGGGCACCAGGAGGCGTAGCGGGTTCAGCGGGGGCAGCAGGAGGTGCGGCCTGGCCATCGGCCGGACCAGGTGCGGGGGCGGCAGCTGCTTCCGCAGCGGCGCCTCCGCCGCGTGCCCGGTCGTAGAGTCTCGTCATGGGATCATCGGGTTTGGGAGGCGCGGCCGCATCACCCTCCGGCTGGCCATCGGCCGCAGGAGCCGCGGCCGCCACCGGATTTGCAAGTCGAGTTCCAAGTGCCTCGTACTCCTTGACACGGTCCTGGTAGGCGGCGGAGTAGCCGCCGGTGGAGCAGCCACTACCCGCGACCAGAAGGCACCCCGCCCAGCCCATCAGTCGGGAGCGAGTCGATCGCCTGGCCTCGAGTGACGACGGTGGATTCATCATGGAAACAATCTCCTCGTGCGAAACCAATCGTACCGAAAGCTCTCCAGGTCCGACACTGTCCCGCTGCCGACGGGCCGGAACACTCAGGAGGCACGTCTCACCGTTGGTCCGGGATTTTGCGGCGGTCGCCTGAGGCGGACAGGATCGCCGCGGCGGCGAGGGCGGACACGATCGCGTTCCACTCTCCAGTCCGGGTTGCGAGCGTCACTCCGCTTCGCAACGGGGCATCGGCCACAAGCCCGCCTCGCGCGCGGAGCGGGAGCCGGGATCCGATGATTCCCCTCGGGTCGATCACGCAGGTCTCGCCCGTCGCCCCGCAGCGCACGAGTGCTCGACGATTCTCGACGGCCCGCATCTGGGCGAGCCTCCGATGCTGCGAGAGCGCCGCCGGATTGGGAAACGACGAGGCATTGACGAGCGAGACCAGCAGTGTCGCGCCACTGCGGGCAAGCGATGCGGCCGCCTCTGGAAGCATGTCCTCGTAACACATGAGGGTCCCGATGCGCGCGTCGGGACCGGCATCCAGCACGGTCGGCTCGTTGCCGGTGGCCAGAGGTTGATCCGATTGAAAAAGGCTCACGAGAACAGGCAAGGCGCGGGCCGCCGGCACATATTCCCCGAAGGGCATGAGCCATCGCTTGCGATACTCACCGATCACATGACCGGATGGATCGAGAAGGATCGACGATCGGTAGACCCTCGTCGGCCGTTCGGCTCGTCCTTCGAACACCTCGGCTCCAAAGAGAAGAGGGCAGGGGGGAAGCCCGTGCTCATCGGCAGCCGGTCGCCAGCCCCGCCGTTCGCCTCGGGAGAGACGATGCACTTCGGCGGCGTCGGCCAGGGAGTCGAGCGAGGCCTCGTAACAGCCTCCGCTGCACTCCGGCCAGATCACCAGATCAGCCGTCTCAGACTTCGAAAACTTCCTCAGGGCCTCGAGTCCATCGGAGTCATCCGGATCCACCTGTACGGCGACGACCCGCACCGTCGGGCCATCGACGACACGATACCGCTCGAGCGCCCATGCTCCATAGGCAAGGTTCAGCAAGACCACGACACACGCGGCGATACCGCCGGGAGAGGGACGAACGGGCCGAGCGGTTGACGGATCGAACCTCGAACGAATCACGTCGCGAGTGAGACAGGCCATCTCGACGACCAGGCCGGCCATGGCCAACACGGCGAGCGTCAAGGCCGCGGAGCCCAAGAGATCGGCCGACTGGATCATCAGCGGCCAATCGACCTGAGAATAGCCAAGTCTCCATGGAAAGACCGCAGGAAAGAATCCCTCCGAGGCGACCATCACAAGCCCGACGGGCAGCCACGACGACCGGGGTTGCCAGCCCGCCCGAGCCACCACCCAGAAGGGAAGCGACACCCGCGCCGCATCCCAAAGCAGGATGGGAATCGCGAACAGCAAGCCGACCGCTTCGGAGCCATCGAGAACCGCGGCGATCGTCGAGGGGGCCCAGTGGAAGGCGATGGCCAGTGAAGTGACCGCCGAACCCATGACGACGATCTCGCCACGCCATCCCCGGAGACGATGGATGACCGCGAGCGGCGCCGCCATGCCGAGCACCTGGGCCATGGGGAAGCCGTCGTACACCCACGGCAGGGCGTTGAGGGCCGAGACGACGGCGATCGCGCTCACGATCGCGACGGCTGTCAGCCCGCTCGCGCGCGGGCTTGCATGTGCGGAAGAACCAACCACGGTCGGACGCCCCGCTGCCCAGGTTCCGGCCGATGCCCCACTAGAACGTCACGCCCTTCGGGGCGACCTTGACGGTATAGATGTCGATCGGATTGTCATCAGCATCCGTGCCAACTCGGTAATCGGCGAGCACATACGCGGTGGTGCCCCCAGTGAAGTCCGCAAGATAATAAACATGCGCGGTTTCACTGGCCTCTTCGGGCGTCGACGCCGACGAGATCGCGACCTGAACGCTCCCCGCCTTGACGTCGAATTGCTTCACCTGGCCTCGCTCGACCGAAACGAAGTCGGATGGCAGGGTGTTTCCGCTCGCGACGGCGATCTGGATCAGGTTGCTGCCGGCGGTGATGGAGTTCGTGGTGGAACTATACGTGCCGTTGTAGACGCGTACGGCGACCGTGTCCGAGTTCACCGACGATCCACTGGAGGATCTCCGACGTCGCCGCGGGGAGCCAGCCATCGCCTCCCCTCCGGCGACGACGAGTACGGCCGCAGCCTGCAGCACGGCCCTTCGGACGATCGGGCGCTCGGAGCGGTCGTCGGAGGAAGGTGCACCGGCTCGAGCGATCGAGGGGCGGGGGTCTTGGGGAGCGTTCATGGGTTCGGCATCTCCTGACGATGAAGGCAAAACGATGGGCGGGGGCTTCCGAGGGTTTGAAAACGGGTCATGTGTTGTGGCGACCGATCCCGACGGCGACCGACGCGACCGCGTCAGAGGCCAGCGACCTCGCCTCCATTTCGGG
>JBJTBB010000429.1:0-13273 GCA_046091125.1 Planctomycetaceae bacterium | reverse complement strand
CAGAACGTCCTTGGCGGTGCCCTGGGGCGGCGAGTGCTCGTGGCCATCGACGTTGGTGAGCAGTCGGGAACAACCGGTGAAACGCTGGGAAAACTGTCAGAACACCTTTTCCAGGAAGCTTCCGACGGGTTGCTCGCGATTGCTGGCTGGGCGGGTCGCGTGGTCTGGGCGGTGGTGGCCGTATTGGTGGCCACGATCGTTTTTCGGGTCGTCGGTTCCTATGCAAATCTGCTCCACGACCTGTCGCGGAGTTCCTGATCCGGAGGGGATGGGCCTTTGGTTTTCGTCGACGCCTCTGGCCGTGGACGGCGATTCTGGTCGACAATCAGGACATCGCTTGACGTGAGTCCGGGTCGTCGGCCAATCAATTCGTTCGAGATGAACAATTCATCACCGTTCAATTGCGAAGCCTGCGTCACGCCTTCGGGTGCACGACGGGCTTTCCAGGCGGGGTTCGTCGTGGCGTTGACCGTCTTGGTCGGCCTAGGTTCCCTGCCCGATCGGATCGATCCGGCGGCCCTGTTCGGTGATGAGGCCGAACGAGCGGTCGATGGAACGGTCGCGACCATGACGGCACGGGGATTCGTCCGATTCGAAGGGGAGTGGCGCACACCCCAAGAGGTCGTCCTCAAGCAGCGGGAGGAGGCATCGACTCGAGCGAGACTGGAAGCCACCGCGCGTCTTCAACGGCTCAGGCTGAAGCTGAACGATGCCGCAACAGCGGACGAAGCGGCGGAAGAGATTCGTGAGTCGGCCGATCCGCACGCCGTTTCCGCGCTCTCCGAAGCGGTGAGAGATGAAACGGATCGTAGGGTGCGGTCACTGTTCATCGAGTCTCTCGGACGGATCGAATCACCGGAAGCATTCGCGATTCTCGTGTCCATCGCGATCGATCACCCGGATCGAGAGACCCGATACCTCAGTTGCGAGCGTCTGGCCGCATCACACGCCCACCAGGCGATCCAGATGGCCGTGTCTGCGGTCGGCGGTCCGGAAAACGCGAGGCTCAACAGGGCTGCTGCGGCGGTCGGATGGATTGCCAAATCAGCCGAACTCACACCCCAGCAGATGATCCTCGAGCGGTTGGTGGATGCGCTCGAGACGAATCATGTCATCGTGGGTGGTGGAGATGGCTCCACGAGCGCCACGTTCACGCCTTCGGGCGGAGGGTTGGCGTTAGGGGGTGGACCGAAGACCGCTTCCAGGATCGTTCAAAACGTCTCCGTCCAGGAAACCCTCGTGGCGATCACCGGAGTGGATTTTGGCTTTGATCGTCGAAACTGGCAGAACTGGCTCTCCACCCGTGATCTTCCGGTCGGCGCCGATCTCCGACGGGATCCCTGAGACATCCTCGGTCGACCAGAGACGATGCCTCGACCGGACGGCACCCGGCGGTCAGGCAGCCTGATCGGCGAACGGGCCGCTGCCTCTACGGGAGAACCAATTGGAACCCGGCATCGCGAGCGCAATTCGATTTTCGAGGTTCGGGCGGAAGACAACGAGCAGCAGTACGGGCAGGTACCAGGCCATGAACAAGCCGCCTTCGTGTGCCTTCCAGAACTGGCAGCCCAGAAGGACGGCGGCGGTGCAACTCATCAGCGTGCCCAGATGTTTGTGGGCAGGCCAGATGGCGAGAGACGCCATCATCGCGACGAACGCCGCGAGAACAGGCAGTCGGAAGACGGGGTCGTACCATTGCCAGAACCCCACGCATGTCACCGCGTTGGGGAGTATCCAGCCGAACATCTGCCGTAGCTGGTCGACAAAAATCGCCATGTCCGGTGACGTCATCCAGAGGCCGGCCACGAGAGCCGCGAGCGTGGTGGCGACGCCGGTGGCGAATCGACCGATACCCTTTTCCCAGTAAAAGCTGCACCACAACGGCAGCAGAAAGACGGGATAGTAGATGGTTCCGATGGCCAGGCCGATCAGTGAGCCTGCGAGTAGCGGCCTGCGATAGCCCGCGATGGCCCACGTCACGAGCGCGCCGGGCAGGAGGTGGTCGACTCTTCCAGTCATCATGGACGTGCATGGCAGCAACAAATACAGCACCGCTGCGGCGATGCCGAGTTTGATGTTCTCGAAATGCAGCCAGCCGACCGTCACGGTGCCTGCCACGATTGCGAGGTGGGAGAGGATCGCCATGATCCGTGCGGTTGCCTCGTGCTCCGCGCGGCGATCACGATCACGCGGTGCCTCGCCGTCGGTTTGATCACGAGGAATCGGATTCGAATCGGCATCGGGTGCGAAAAATCGCTGAGTCGAAATCTTCGGCAGCAAAAAGAGAAGGGGATAGCCGGGGCCAAGTCGCGTCAGTTGGTCAGCGTCAACGGCGGGCTCACGGGCCTGAAGCTTTTCGGCAGCTGCCGCTCCCGCGACGGCGTCCGCTTCAGGAGGAGTGTTGATGACGTTGGCGGTCTGGTAGACCAAGAGCGAAAGTCCGAGGAACACCAGTCCCCCAGTCGTGAGATTGGGCTCGAGGAGCGGTCTGCGGACCATCGAAGAGTCGGACAGCATCCGCAGCATGAGCAGTCCGGACACCGCAAAAATCCAGATGAAACCGGCCTGCTCGGTTTCGGTGGCGGCCTTTAATTCACCGTAACGGACCGCAAGCAGGCCGGGGGCCATCAGCACGAGCAGGGAAAGATCGAGATTCCGAAAGCTCCAGAGCCGGTTGAACTTGAAAAACAGCGCGATCGAAAGCAACGACGCGAGGTAGAACCACGTCGTGGGATTGACGCGGTAATAGTGAAAAAGAATGTCGCTCATCCGCGGTCGCTGAAGAGACCGGATCCTCGGACAAACCGTTAGACTACGGCCACCGAAGCTCTTTGGAAAGCAGGGCGAATCGACAAATTCCCCACAAACGGCCCTTTCCCCAGGGTCAGAGTTCGGTTGTCGCGATTCCAGGGGGCGGATCCGAACGGCGTTTAAGGCGGGGATGCCCGAGAATCGGCCTCCGGTCGCGTCATGGGCGGAAAGGCCAGATCAGCGGCGCAAGCAGGACCGTCACCAGCATCACCAGCAGGTTGAGTGGCCCACCGAACCGGAGGTAGTCGGAAAACTTGTAGCCTCCAGCACCATAGATCATCAGGTTCGTTTGATAGCCCATCGGGGTGGCGAAACCGCAACTGGCCGCCACGGTCACGGCCATCACGAACGGCATCGGATTCACGCCGAGGTCGGTCGCCGCCTCCCAGGCAATCGGAAACACGAGAACCGCGGCCGCGTTGTTGCTCATCAATTCGGTGAACAGCATCGCCACCAGGTAGGCTGCGGCGAGAACCCCATACGGGTTATCGCCGGCGAAGGAAACGGTTCCCCTGGCGATGTCAGCGGCCAGGCCCGTCTTCTCCATGGCCGCGGCGAGCCCGAAGCTGGCGGCGATGAGCAGCAACGATTCCCACTCGATCGAACGTCGCGCTTCAGTGGAGGTGATGCAGCGGGTCGCCACCGCCGCGACCGCAGCCAAGGCAGCCGCCGCAACCATCGGCAACAGTTGCATGGTGGCCGCTAGAACCATGGCTGCGAGGATCGTGCAGGCGATCCAGGCATGGTCGTGACGGGGAGGAGTCGATCCACTGATCTCGCTGACGAGGTAGAAGTCTCGGCTCGATCGTTGACGCTCGATGAACTGTGGGCTCGCCTCGACCAGAAGCGTGTCTCCAGGCTCGAGCACGACGTCACCGACCTTCATGTTGAGACGGTCACCGTTGCGGGCCACCGCGATCACGACCGCGTCGTAGGTGGATCGGAAGCGACCCTCGCGGATCGTGCGGTTGACCAGGGGACAGCTGTTTGAAACCACCGCCTCCACGAGGACCCGTTCGCTTCGGGGATCGTCGAGCGTGAAGACCTGATCAGTTGCCGGCCTGAGCCCCCGGATCTTCTGCAGTTCGACGACGGACTCCACGACACCCACAAAGACGAGGCGGTCCTCAGGCTCGAGCACTTCCGTCGGAGCCACGACCGCCATCACGTGACCGCGACGGTCGATCTCCATCAGGAACAGTCCCTCCAGGCCGCGTAGGCCGGCCGCCTCGATGGTTCGGCCTATGAGCGGGCTGTGGCCATCGACCACCATTTCCACCGAGTACTGACGAGGATCGTCGCTTTGGCTCATCGCCGGGCGACGATTCTTGAGGAGTTTCGTGCGGCTGACGGTGACAAGGTAGAGGAAGCCGACGAGGAACAGGGGGAGTCCGAGGGACGTGATCTCGAACATTCCCATCGAATGGCCCGTCTTGGCGGTGTACAGACCGGCGACGACGAGATTCGTGCTCGTTCCGATCAACGTGCACAAGCCGCCGAGCACGACGGCCGCGTTCATCGGCATCAGAAGCTTTGAAACGCTCAACCTGTGTTTGCGGGCCCATGTGCGGATGGCGGGCACCATCAGGGCCACGATCGGTGTGTTGTTCATGAACGCTGAAAGGACGCCGGGTGCGAGCATCGTCCGGAGTTGTGCCGACCCCAGTGAGGTCGGCCTGCCCAATACCCTGTCGACGATCGCCGCAAGCGCACCGGTCCGTTCGACGGCCGCCGCGACAACGAATAAGGCTGCCACCGTGAGCATGCCTTCGTTGCTCATCCCCTGGAACGCCTCCTGCGGCGTGAGCACGCCGGCGACGAGCAGGGCGACAACTCCACCGATCATCGCCATGTCGGGGGACCGCTGGACGAACAGGATCGCAAGCAGCGTGGCCGCGACAACGATCCCGGTGAACACCGCCTGCCAACCTCCGGGAGCGGTGGATGCTGCGAGAAGTGACAACACGGGTCCGTCGGGGCTCAGGTGCATCTGCTATTGATTCACGGGTGGAAGGCGTTTGTCGGCATCCGCGAGGATGATGGCCGCCCAGCCAACGGATCAGCCGGCCATCCCGGGACGAGCCTCGGTACGAGGTCTCGCCATGGTCTGCCCGGGACCCCGAAGCGACCGGCAGGATACCTTCAAACAGTCGAGGACTGCACGGGCAGTTTCACGAGGGATACGGGGGGGAGTGTTTTTGAAGGTACATTTTTCACAATTGAATCGAGGGCGGACGGCATACGGAGCGACAATAGATGATCGACCAACTGCTGGAGGGTAATCGCCGGTTTGCCTCGGGGGAGTTTTCCGAACACTTCGACTACTACCAGTCGATCGCCAGGCAGCAATCTCCGAAAGTGCTCTGGATCGGTTGCTCGGACTCCCGGGTGAGTGAGGACGTCGTGACGGCATCCCGTCCGGGCACGATGTTCGTCCACCGCAACGTTGCGAATATCGTCGCCTTCAACGACGTGAATATCTCCGCGATCCTCGAATATGGCGTCGTTCATCTCAAGATCGAGGATATCGTGATCTGTGGTCACACCCGATGCGGGGGCATTGCCGCGATCGAGGGAGGGGTGCGGGAGAACTACATCGCCGACTGGCTCTGCATCGCCACGGGAGCCAAGGAAGCTGCCGATCGCATCGCCAGGGAGCAAAAGCTGTCGCACGAGGAGAAGCTGGCGATTCTCACGGAGGAAAATGTGAAACTGCAGATCAAACACCTGCGGAATCTCGCTCTGATCAAGAACATGCACGCCCGTGGACGCCTACCCCGCATCCACGGCTGGCTGTATCGCGTCGAGACCGGTGCCATCGACGTTCTCGTGGATGGTCGCGCTGAAGAAGGACGTCGGCCGCGGAACCCGCGCACGTCCACGACGAGGGGCCGAAAGAAATGAGTCATTCTCAGGATCGACGGATGACGATCGCATGGTGGGCCATGTCGAACACCCTTGTGATGTTCGCGGTCACGGCGTGCGGACCAGCGCAGCCGGCACTGCACCCGGTCGCGGGACTGCTCGTCTTTGAGGGCAGGCCACTTGCCGGATTCGCCGTCGAGTTCTCGTCCACGGCCGAGGCGACCAAGGGAGTGTCAGCGGTCGGAGTGGCCGACAGCGCCGGTCGCTTCACTCTTGAAACCCGTCAGGCTGGGAAGCAACGGCCTGGGGCCGTGGCCGGTTCGCATACCGTCGTCGTCCTCCCGCCACCCCCCTTCGGCAGTGAAGGCAAACCGATCGAGCCGGTGCCGATCAAGTACGCGAGTCACAGCCAGTCGGGACTGACCGCCGAGGTCGTGGCAGACCTCCCGAACGACATCAGGCTTGAACTGGAGCCCTGAGGCCGCCGACGAACGAGCGCGTCCGGGCAGCGGCACCGTCTGGCCGTCGTTCCGCTGCGTGACGGCCGAGAGGATCGTGGTGGCCGTCGTCGGCGAAAGTCCGCGGATGCTTCCGTCACAGAAGGCGAACTGACATACGCCCGGATGATCGCTGCCAAATCGGGTGGCGTGGTAGATGCTCGTGTCATCGGGTCCGTCACAGATCGCGGCGACCGCTCCGGCCACGCGGGTATAAAACCATTCGTGATCGCCGTTGTAGATCGAGCCGTCGCCTGATGCTCCGGTTTCACCGCCGCTGCCGATGCCAAGTTGCCCTCGGCGCACATATTTCTCACCGAGTAGCGCCGTCTGACTCGTGCCGTCTGTGATCGCCGAAAGCGGCACGAGCCCTCGGTAGCCGTTGATCCGCGACGCGGTGACGGTGGAGCGAGCCGTGATGATCGCGCCGTTGGCGTTCACCGAATCCTGCCAGTCGGGGCTCTGGCCGGTGTACCGAATGAGGTTTCCACAGCCCGCTGCGTAATCACCGAGCGCTCCCACCGTGTTGCCATCGTTGTAGCCGGGCAAACTCAGTTTTCCCGGTCCGCGTCGCGTGGGGCAAAAAAATGCCGGAACCTGGACGCTTCTGGCCGCAGACGTCTGATCGTAATACCGGGCATTGATGTCCCAGGCATCGAAACCCGCCTGCTGCTCGAGATTGGGAAGGATCACCACGGCCCAGGTGGCGAATTGGTCGGCCAGGCGTGCCGGAGGCAGAAAGCCACGCTGATCGTGATAGTTCAGGCAGGCGACGGCCACCTGGCGCAGGTTGTTGGAACACGAACTTCGCCGGGCCGCTTCACGAGCGGCCTGGACGGCCGGCAGCAGGAGCCCCACAAGCACACCGATGATTGCGATGACAACGAGGAGTTCAACGAGCGTGAAACCGTGTCGCCCTTTATGTCGCGTCGAATGGTGAGGCCATCCGCCGAGATTGGTCCGATCTTTCTCCCAGGCCGTCCCCAGCCGACCGCAAGCAATTCCCAGCCATGTTGAGCGCATGTCAATACTCCCCGCGGTTCCCCGAGACCTGATCCAGAATACCATCGGCTCGACATTCTTTTGAACCCGCGGAGTTCTCGACAACGAGTGCCACGGTTCGGTGACAGAGCCCTCAACGCACCTTCATTTGTGAGCAGTCTTCCTGCGAGAGCGATCGAGAGTTAATGATCCGATTGGGATGGGATCGTTTCCGCAGAAGATTCGGGGGCGGGCGCCGTGAGTGCGCAGCGAAAACCGATGTGATTGGTTCCACTTTCGACGTCGCCCTTGCCGCGGCCCCCGGGCCGATACCGCCGGCAATAGACATCGCTGCAGAGGAAGCTACCGCCGCGCTGGACCCGCTTGGCGATTCCAGGCTCCGCCGGATCGAAGCTGCGTTGGGGCCCAGTCGGGTTTCTGACAGTGTCGGTCGCGTAGCTGTCAGGACGGTACCAGTCGGAGCACCACTCCCACACGTTGCCGGCCATGTCCCGAAGGCCGTACGAATTGGCCTTGAAGGATCCGACAGGGGCGGTGCCCATGTACCCGTCCGCCCGCGTGTTCTCGGTGGGAAACGTTCCCTGCCAGATATTGGCCTGCCATTGTGGAGAGCCCGGCTTTTCGTTGCCCCAGGTGAACTCCCGGTCATCGGAGCCGCCTCGCGCCGCTCGCTCCCACTCGGCCTCCGTTGGTAGTCGCTTGCCGGACCACTCGGCATAGGCGGTCGCATCCTCCCAAGCCACGTGGACGACGGGGTGCTTCGATCGGCCCTCGATGGAGGACCGCGGCCCCTCAGGATGCCTCCAATCGGCCCCTTTCACCCACCGCCACCAGACGAGGTGATTGTCGAGCGAAACGGGCCCATCTGGCGGCGTGAAGACAATACTGCCCGGCTGCAGATTCTCTTCAGGGACATCCGGAAACTGCGAAGGGTCGATCGGTCTCTCAGCCGTCGTCACATAACCGGTGGCACTGACGAAACGGTCGAACTGTTCATTGGTGACCTCGTGCACGTCGATCCAGAATCCGCCCACCATGACACGTCGACGGGGAGACGCATCCGGAAATGTTTCATCCCCCATCGTGAACCAGCCGCCGGGAATCCAGGCCATGCCTTCGGTCGCCGATCCCGCGGATGGTTCGACCACGCGGTCATCGCCGACGGCAGACGGTGCGATCGACGTGACCGGGCTGCAGAGGCCCCACAAGAGTCCGAGAACGACCAACCAAGGCGTTCTTTCGGATGGAATGGCGGCAGTCGCAAGTGGCATGCGTGACCGGACTCGCCTCATGAGGGTATTCTCCGCGGGGGGCTTTCTTCCCAAAGTATCACCTCTGGCCGGCCTCCCAACAGCAATGCCATGACGAGCGCATCGAACGATCCCGAGCCAGTCGCCATCCCGCGCCGGGAGCGATTCGAGGCGTACTACTCCGCAGGGAGTCCGCCTTGGGAAATCGGCAGGCCCCAGGCGGCATTCCTCGGGATTGCAGACCGGATCGTGGGTCGCGTGCTCGACATCGGCTGCGGTACCGGAGAACTGGCCATGTGGCTCGCCGCCCGTGGAAGGACGGTGACCGGGATCGACTGCCTCGAAACGCCCATTCGAGAGGCGCGGCGCAGGAGCATCGAGCGGGGGGTCGAGGTGACCTTCCTGCAGATGGATGCCCTCGCGGTGGGCCAACTTCCCGAACGATTCGACGTCGTCACAGATTGTGGTTTGTTTCATGCATTCGACGACGCCGATCGCGTGCGCTACGTGGTCGCCTTGCGGGATCTGCTCGAGCCAGGGGCGAAGGCCTTCATCCTCTGCATGTCGGATGCGGAGCCGGGTGAACACGGTCCGCGCCGGGTGTCACAACGCGAACTCAGGGCTTCATTCACCGACGGCTTCGTCGTGGAGTCGATCGAGTCCGTGCGGTTTGAGATGATGTCCGGTTCCCATGGACTCGAGTTCTCCCCCGGTGGAGCGCACGCGTTGCTGGGCTGCATCAGACGGATCCAGACGACGAGCGGTTCCTGACCCACTCGATGGTATTCTCCCCCAAAGTCATCCTGCATCTTGATCGTGTCCCTTCGATCACTCGCCGATTCCGGAACCAGCTATATGTCAGACCAATGCAACCCACCACGCTCTGCCAGTGATGGAGAAGTGGATGGTGGTGATCCGAACGAGGTGGGCGGTCGGGACGGCGTCGGCCTCGCCTTCTTTGGGATCTACGTGTTGCTGTACGGCGGCTTCATCGGTCTCGTGGTCGCGCGGCCTCAGTGGCTTGCAATCCGTCCCTTCGGTGGCGTGAATGTGGCGATCGCCTACGGTATGGGTCTGATCGTCGCCGCGATCGTTCTCGCCCTGGGATTCATGGTCGTTCGGCGGGGACCGAACCGCGGGGGTCGACCGCCGCGTCATCACCCATGATCCACGAAACCTCGACCGCCGCGGTCGCCATCTTCTCCGCGTTCGTGGTGGGAGTGGTGGCGTTCTCGTTCTGGCTCGGCCGGCGCGGCCAGTCGGCGAAGGGCTACTACGCCGCCCACGGTCAGATTCATTGGTTCGTCAACGGCATCGCCTTCGCCGGTGACTACCTCTCCGCGGCGTCGTTTCTCGGCATCTGTGGGTTGATCGCCTTCTCGGGCTATGACGGCTTTCTCTACTCCATCGGCTTTCTTGCCGGCTGGATCGTGGCTCTCTTCGTGATCGCCGAGCCGATCAAGGCGCTCGGTCGCTTCACGTTCGCCGATGCGCTCGATTCCAGGTTCAATAGCCGCGGCATCAAAATGTCCGTGGCGATCTCCACGCTCGTTGTCAGCGTGTTCTATCTGATTCCGCAGATGGTGGGAGCCGGTTCTCTGATCACGCCGCTTCTCGGTTTGCCGCACACCGCCGGCGTGATCCTCGTGGGTGTCGCCGTCACATTGATCGTCGTCACCGCAGGCATGGTTTCGACGACCTGGGTGCAGTTCATCAAGGGCTCACTGTTGGTGCTGTTCTGCGGCGTGCTCACGATGCTGATTCTCGACAGGGGGCTCGAGCTCAATGCCGGCCGACCGGGACTGGAGAACCTCGCTCCTCAGGTCAGGACCGTTCGGCCCGACGGCACCGTGCTCGTGGATGGGAAGCCGCAGGGGCCGGACCACGACCTCCGGCCGGTCGGAACGATCACGCGGCTTCCCGAACGCTTCGCAGGGAAGACCTCGACCGGCCCGCTCCGGCCGCTCGAATACCTCGCCACCCTCGGGGACTCGACGATCGTCACCTGGTCGGCGAAACGGCATGCCGATGCCGAGGGGGTGAACGTCACCTACTCGCCCATCGAGCGGCCGGGCGCCGAGTTGCTGATGCCCGGGGGCTATTTCAAGGGGCTGACAAGCGGCACGCTCGCCGGACGGCTCGATTTTGCGAGCCTCATGCTCGCTCTTTTCTGTGGTACGGCATCACTGCCCCACATCCTCATCCGCTACTACACCGTCAAGGATGGTGCCGCCGCGAGAAAGAGCACCGTGGTGGGGATCGCGGCCATCGGCATCTTCTACGTGCTGACCCTATATCTCGGCCTGGGTGCGATGACCTCGGGTGCGCTCGACCCCACCGACACCAACATGGCTGCGCCACTGCTCGCGCGTTCTTTCAGCGAGCCGCTGTTCGCGGTCATCTCGGCGATCGCCTTCACGACGGTGCTGGGAACCGTCAGCGGGCTCATCATGGCCGGTAGCGGAGCCGTGGCACACGACCTCGTCGAGAACGTGTTGGGTGTGAGGATGACGGATCACGAAAAGGTCCGCTGTGGAAAGATCGCAGCGGTCGGGCTGGGTATCCTCGCGATGGCGCTCGGTATCCTGTTTCGCAATTTCAACGTCAGCTTCCTGGTGGGCTGGGCTTTCAACATCGCAGCCAGTGCGAATCTGCCGGCGCTCGTGATGCTGCTTGTTTGGCCAAGGACGACCAAGCAGGGCATCATCGCCGCGGTCACCGTGGGCATGCTGTCGTCGCTGACGTGGATCCTTCTGTCAGCCGACACCTTCGAGAAGGTGTACGGCATCTCGGGAGAACGGTCGGTCGTACCCTTTAGCCAGCCGGGGCTCGTGACCATCCCCCTTGGATTCCTGGTGCTGATAGCCGTTTCGATGGCCACGGCCCCGCCTTCGCGAAAGGGCTCGTGCTGACGCAGCGATGCGGCTTTTTCCCTCGGACGCCTATCCGCTTCCGCTTCCGACCGGACATCGCTTTCCGCTCGACAAGTATCGACTCCTGCGAGAACGGCTGGAGCATGAACGGGATCGAGGGATGCCGTTTGAGTTCGTCCAGCCCCACGCCGCAACGGAAGAGGAATTGCTGCGTGTGCACGATCCGCTCTATCTGCGGCGCGTCTTCGAGGGAACGCTCACCGATGGGGAAGTGCGAAGGATCGGATTTCCCTGGTCGGCCCAACTCGTCGAGCGTTCGCGTCGCAGCACGGGAGCAGCGGTGGATGCCGCCCGGACAGCCTGCGACGAGGGGGTCGCAGCGAGCCTTGCGGGGGGCACGCACCACGCAGGAATCGCCTTTGGCGAGGGCTACTGCCTTTTCAATGACACCGCGGTGGCCGCTCGCGCGATGCAGGCCGACGGGAAGATCCGGAGGGTGCTGATTCTCGACCTCGACGTGCATCAGGGCAATGGCACCGCCGAAATCTTCTCCGGTGACGAGACGGTCTTCACCTGCTCGGTGCACGGTGAACGAAATTTTCCCCTGCGGAAGGTTCCTGGATCACTCGACATCGGGCTGCCGGACGGTGCCGCGGACGAGATCTACCTGGAGGCGGTGCACCTGGCCGTGCAGGAATCGTTCGTCCGTTCAGGCTTGGACCTCGTCCTGTTCATCGCAGGCGTCGATCCATTCGAAGGTGATCGTCTCGGGCGGTTGGCCGTCTCACGGGCTGGATTGGCCGAACGGGATCGCATCGTCTTCGAAGCCGTCATCCGTACCGGTGTGCCTCTGGTGATCGTCTGCGGCGGCGGATATGCGGATGATCCGGCGGTCGTGGCCGATCTCCATGCGGCCACCATGATCGCGGCAGCAAAGTGCCTTGGCGTATCTGGGCGATCGACCGGAGGCAGGGATCCTCGAGATGGGCCAGCGGGCACGCGATGAACGAGACGTCGACTCGGCAGTCCGGGACGTGCCCTAGGAAGCCACGGTTGCACTCCAGGTACGGCTGAGTGAGACGATCGCCGCGTGGACTCGGCTTTTGACCGTGCCGATCGGGACCCCCATCACGTGGGCCGCCTCTCGGTAGGCCAGACCCTCCGTGTAGACCAATTGGACAGCCATTCGATGAATGGCGGGCAGGCGGCCGACAGTCCATCGAACCTGTCGCTGTTCCTCTCGTTCCACCGCTTCTTCGAATGGTGAAATCGAATCTGATGCAAGACTGTCCAGACCACCCTCGTCAGCCGATGTCGAACGAGATTCGGTCCTCCGATGTCGCCGTTCACGACGCATGACGTCGATCGCCTGATTGGTCGCGATCGCGTAAAGCCATGGTCGAAAGGCTCGGCCGGCACCAAACGACCCGCTCTTGAGGTAGATTCGAAGAAAGGTCGCCTGGAACACCTCCTCGGCGAGGCCAGGATCGTGGAGAAGGCCGTGCAGGTAGACCGAAAGCTTTCGCTCATAACGGTGGACGAGGCTCTCGAAGGCCTCCTGGTCATGCTGGTCGCGAAAACGCAGCATCAGCTCCTCGTCGGAGTCGGCGATTGAAGGGTTTTCCGCGGTCATTCTCCCACGCTCTGCCCGCCGGCTGACGTCGCCGAGGGACCTCTGCGCTTGCGGTCTGCCATCCATCCGGGTCGCTTGCATTCCGAAAACTCCTGAGTCGGTCGGAAAAACTCCGACGCATTCGTTCAGTGCACGTCGCGTGCCGGATTTCAGCGGAAGCGTGACAAAGGCCTTTCAGGCCCTGTTTCAGCTCATTTTGCCGACGTTTGTGGCAGATCAGAGATTCGTCGAGCGGAATGCCCCGGATCTCGGGCGAGTCAAAAAGCCACACATTTCGCAAGATCGTGCAGCCCGCCCCGTTGGAATCGACGAGTACGGTCGTTGGCGAATGACGGTCGCGGC
>JBJTBB010000428.1:0-6366 GCA_046091125.1 Planctomycetaceae bacterium | reverse complement strand
GCACGAGCAACAAGCGGCGGCGATCGTAAACCCCCTGGCCGCGGAAAGAGCCGCCATTGCGGACGCGGCGAAACTGACGTCGACGACCTCGGCCGACGCACGCGAGTCCATCTCACATCTCGCACAAACACTCCATCGCCTCGAATTGAACCTCGAACATTCGATGCACTCTCGCGCCCGCATCCTGGATCGCATCCGGGACGATTACGGCGTCGATCTTGCAGGCCCGCTCGACGATGGATTCGCATCTAATGGGACGACTACGGATCCAGTCATCACGGAAATCGCCACATCACTCGCGACGGATGCAGACGCCCGGGCGCGGGCCGACGAGGAAATGGAATCCCTTAAGAAAAAACTCATCTCTATGCCGGCGATCAACCCCGAAGCGGTGACCGAGGCCGAGGAGTTGGAGCGTCGACATGCCGATTTGGAAGGACAGCGGAACGATCTTGTGACGGCGAAAAAGGCCGTCGAGGAGCTGGTCGCGAGGATCGACGACGAGAGCCGAAAGCTTCTCGGGGAGACGATCGAGACGGTCAGGGGTCACTTTCGGGAGATCTTTGGACGCGTCTTCGGTGGCGGGCAGGCCGATATCGTGCTTGATCCCGACGTGGACCTGCTCGAGACCTCGGTCGAAATCGTGGCACGCCCACCCGGCAAGGAACCCCGCAGCATCACGCTCCTCTCCGGTGGAGAGAAGACCATGACGGCGCTATCCCTGCTGCTTGCGATCTTCCGATCGCGCCCGAGTCCATTCTGCGTCCTCGACGAGGTCGATGCAGCCCTCGATGAGGCGAATATCGACCGCTTCGTGAATACCCTCCGGGACTTTCTAGGAACCACTCAATTCATCGTGGTGACCCACTCAAAGAAGACTATGGCCGCGGCGACGAATCTCTACGGCGTCACCATGGAGGAGTCCGGCGTGTCGACCCGGGTCGCGGTACGGCTCGAACGCCAGGCGGTCAGCCTCAGGGCCCGCGCAGCCTGAACATCGACTCGTGCCGAGAGCGATCGACGGGTGCAGCCGGCACCTGACCGGCTTTCCCGAAATGTCACAGTTTGCCACGCTCACGCCGCAGGTTCCGTTCTCCCGTGAGGAACGGCTCAAGTCGCACGACGGGATCCTTCGATACAAACCTGTGGATGGGCATTTCGTGCACGGGTCGGGGCGAGAGCCGTGACCCGTGTTGCGAAGTGCGACAGGGGGGATCTTGTGGAGGCCTTCGTATTCCTCCGGCTTGGCCGGGGTGAATCGCAGGATTCGCTCGCCCCCCGGTCCCTCGGCCATCCGGTAGAGGACCGGTCGCAAGACTGGGCCGAAACGTGGAGAGGATCGCGCCAGGCGCATCCACGACACGAAACAGGGGGGGATCTTGACGGTCTCGGGCGCGGTCCGGGACGTCTTGGATTCCATGGATGGTCGCCAAGGATTATGGAGTCCAATCGATGAAGGTTTTCACGACAGGGCAGGTCGCCAAAATCTGTAAAGTCGCCCCACGAACCGTGAGCAAGTGGTTCGACTCGGGGCGACTTCGAGGCTACAGAATTCCGGGGTCTCAGGACCGTCGGATTCCTCGGGAGTATCTCATCAAGTTCCTGAAAGAACACGGAATGCCGCTCGGCGACCTCGAAGACGAGGCGATGGCGAAAGTGCTGGTGGTCGGACAGGATCAGGTGCTCATCGAAAATCTCAAACGACATCTTCCTGTCGATCGTTCCTTCAGAATTCAGGTGGCTGCCAGCGGCTTCGAAGCTGGCATCCAGGCTGAGAGCTTTCACCCTGACTGCATCGTCGTCGACTACTCGATCGGACGCATCGATGCGCAGCAGATTTGCCAGAACCTTCGACGGAATCCGGAGTATGCGGAGACGATCGTGATCGCCCTGCTCCCCGATGACGGTTCGACGATCACAGTCGATCGTGCACATGTCAACGAGAGCTTCAAGAAGCCCTTCGACGCCGCCCTGCTCGCTGAACGGCTCAGGACGCTCATCGGCGCACGCAAGGAGCTGGTCTAGACGCGACCTACGACCATCCCCTTTCCCGCGGGCCGGTGTGTCGGGGGGCACGCCGGCCCGCGGTCTTTGGCGACGGTACGATGCGTATGAACCTGCCCCGGACTCATGGGCGGGTGTGGGGTGCTCCGTGGCGGAAGACTCGCTGAAAATGATCGACGTCGGCGGCAAGCCGACCTCAACACGCACCGCTCGTGCGACCGCGCTGCTGCGGGGCTCACCCTCGACGATCGAGGCCATCCTCTCCGGCCGTCTTCCCAAGGGGGATGCGGTCGCCACCGCCCGCGTGGCCGGTGTCATGTCCGCCAAACGCACGAGCGAGTTGCTTCCACTTTGCCATCCACTCCCGCTCGACGCGGTGGAAGTGGTGATTCGTTCTGATTCCCCATCAACCATCGTCGTCGAGGCTGTCGTCAGGGCCACCGCTCGTACCGGCGTCGAGATGGAATCGCTCGTTGCGGCGGCGACAGCCGCTCTGACGCTCTACGACATGGCCAAGTCGCTCGAGCCAGGCATGACCGTCGAACGAGTTCAACTCGAGGAAAAAACAGGGGGAGTGCGGGGAGATTACAGCCGTCGCCCACCCCCGGTTTCCGCCGGGGGCTGAGCTTGTCGGTCGCTGGTATCTGGCTGCGCTTCTGCGTCGGCCCGTTCAGCCGACACCCGCAGGGCGCGCGATGCCTGACTCGTTTCTGCGAGAATCGGCTCGAGTTCGTCCACGAAATCACGGACATCCTTGAATTCGCGATACACACTCGCGAACCTCACGAAGGCGACCTGATCGAGATCCCGCAACAACTCCATCAGTCGCTCCCCAATCATCCCGCTCGGCACCTCGCCCTCGAGCGCGCCGTACAACTCACCCTCGAGGGCCGACACCACTCCCTCGACGTCTTCCTCGCTGACCGGCCTCTTCCAGCAGGCCTTCGCAAGTCCCCGCTTAATCTTGTCTCGATCGAAGGGCTCGCGGTCACCGGACTTCTTGACCACGTTGAGCAACTGCCGCTCGACCCGCTCGTAGGTCGTGAATCGCTTCCGACACGCGACGCATTCGCGTCGACGTCGAATCAGATTGCCGTCGTCGCCCGTCCTGGAGTCGATGACCCGATCATTGTCGACCTTGCAGTACGGACACCTCATGACCTGTGATCCTCGCAAGGTCTTCCTCGACCGCTCCGCTCATCGGACGGCGGCAACTCACCCTCCGCGACCTTTTCGGACGCCCCGTAAATGCCCGCACGGGTGCGGGCCAGCTTCCAGTCCCTCCGCTGCCGGGAACTCGGGATATCCATCGCTTTGCGGTATTTCGTGACCGTGCGACGGGCCAGGGTGATGCCCTGCTTGGCGAGCTGTTCCACGAGTTCATCGTCGCTATAGGGCTGGTCCTTGGGCTCCGTGTCGATGACCTCCTGCATCTTGAGTCTGACGGCGTCCCAAGCGACCTCCTCGCCATCGGCACTGACGGTTCCACCGACGAAGAATCGCCGCAAAGGGTGAAGGCCTCTCGGGGTCTGCAGCCACTTGTCGTCCACCGCTCGACTGACCGTGGTGACGTGCATGCCGATGCGGTCGGCGATCTGTTGCATCTTCAGTGGCTCGATCGCTTCCGGCCCCTCCGAAAGGAAGCGAGTTTGGTGATCGACGATGGCCTGCGCCGTCTTCAAAAGCGTGCTGCGACGCTGTTCGATGGATTCAATCAGCCATTGTCCGGCATTGATCTTGCGCTTGATGTAATCCCGCGTGGCCGGGTCGGTGGTGCCGTTAGCGAGCAATTCCCGGTAGTAGGGACTGATCCGCAGGGCTGGCAGATCGACTTCGTCCAACCGGACCTTCCAGGTACCGTCCGCTGCCTGCTCGACGTAGGCATCGGGCTTGACGACAGGCACCACCGAGGGTGTGAACATGGCACCTGGCTTAGGCTTGAGCGAGTGCAATCGCTCGAGCAGCCGCTCGATTGCCTCGATCGAAAGTCCCGTACGTCGCTCGATGAGCGGCAGCCTATTCGCCGCCAGGTCTGCAAGGTGGTCCGAAATAAGACGCCGCAGATCGTCCGCCTCTGGCATGCCGTCACGAATCTGCAGAAGGAGACATTCCCTGAGATCCCTCGCAGCGACGCCCGCGGGCTCGAGTGACTGGACGACGGCGAGCGCCCTCGTCAGCCGGTCATACTGATCCGGCGGGCCATCGGGATCGACGAGGTCCTCGAGCGGCATCGGCAGATAACCGTTCGCGTCGAGGTTGTAGATGATCCAATCGGCCGCCTTCCGATCCTCCTCTGACAGATCAGCGATCGCGAGCTGTTCGTGCAGGTGGTTGGAAAGCGTCTCCGGACGCTCCTCCATATTCGCCATGGTGTCGAGATACCGGTCCCCCGACTCCTCGACACGCGATGCCGACGGCCGGCTGCGATCGTCATCGCTGTCGGGATACTCGGCCGACCAGTCATAGGATCGTTCGAAGTCGTCCCGATTGGCGTGCTCCTGATCCACCACGAGCGGACGCTCGTCGGCCGTCATCGACGACTGCGGTGGCAAGACAGGCTCGGCGGGCGGCCCATCCGCGACAGGCGGGCTTTCCTCAGGCTCGACGCGCTCGAGTGTTTCGTTGTTTTCGATCTCCTGCTCGATGCGCTCCTCGAGGGCGAGCGACGGGAGTTGCAGGATCTCCATGGACTGGATCATGCGCGGCGCGAGCAGCTGCTTTTGCGCCATCCGCATTTCCTGCCCGAACGACATTCGCATGTTCGCAAACCTCCTCGGACCGATCGTACCACAGCGGTCACAGACACGGACGATGCCGTCCGCGGACCGCTCATGGACTGAATGTTTTCCTACAGCAGGAAGCCGAGCCGGGACAGCACACCGGCCCCTCGTGACAACTCGACAGACGAGAAAACGAGCAGCATCCAGCGAACGTCCACGGCCGAGCGAAGGCCGTCAGGCTCAGAATCGCGTCCGACCCGCCAGAGCGTCGGAGAGCATGTCCCTATTGGCGTGCTCGAACGAGCTGCCGGCTGTCAGTCCCCTGGCAAGTCGTGTCACCTCGACACCAGTCCCGTGCAGGGACTGCACCACGGCCAGTGCGGTCGCATCCCCTTCCACGTTCGGGCTCGTCGCGAGGATGACCTCCCGGAATCCTCCGCGCCCAACCCGCTCGACGAGCGATCGGATCGTGAGCTGGTCCGGGCCGATGCCATCCAGCGGCGCGAGCCTGCCCTGCAGGACGTGATAGACCCCCCGATATCCTCCCGCATCCTCGATGGAGAGCAGGTCCCGAACCTGCTCCACAACGCACACCGTGGCGGCGTCACGACGAGGATCCCTGCAGATGTCGCAGGTTTCATCCTCGCAGAGATTGTGGCAGGTCCGACAGGGACGCAGACGTTCCTTGACACCCCTGATCGCATCCGCCAGGCACAAGGCCTCGTCTCGCGGGATGCGGAGCACATGGTAGGCAAGCCGCTCGGCCGACTTGCGGCCGATGCCTGGCAGTTTCGCACACTCCTCGACGAGTTTCGGGATGGCGGATTTCTGTTCCGGCATGGACTCCCCGCTGCGAACGTCCCTGCATCCTACTCCGGATCGGACGATTCCTGCGACCCGGCCACGGGGATGACCTCGACTTTGCGGACGGTGGCGTCGAACACCTTTCTCGCATGTGCGACGAGGGGATGTTCATGAGCGTCGCGCAGAAGCGTTGCCTGCGACCCGATGACGCGGGGTTGCTCTCTGGCGACGGGCGGATCGATGGCAGCCGCCGATCGATCGAGTCGCTGACGCACGCCACGGCCGGCAAGCGATGAGAGCGTCTCCCGTAGTTTCGCCGCAATCTCCGGACGTTCGAGAAACGACGTCGCCGCAGTGCCGCTCGAGGGCATCTCGACCACGAGCACGTCTTCGTCCCACGAAACCCGCTCGGCGATGGCGGCAAAATCACTCGTCAGGCCTCCAACAACCTGAGCCGCATGGAGCCAGAGGTCCCGAGGCTCCGCGATCGAGAGGGGCTCGACCGTCGGGCTATCGCCGGCGGCCGCTGTCAGACCGTTTTTTTTTTGCGGAGGTTCCATCGCCTGACCAACGGCCGATCCACCCTGTCGACCGCCTGCGGCACCGGGCGGCGGGCTCGATGGGGGACTTGACGCGGTGCGGGATGCGGAGGGGCGGACGGTTGGCGATGGCGACGCCGCTCCCTGCGGCACCGCGGTGACCCGCTCGATCGCATCGGCGAGTGATTGGAGGTCGTCGAGAGCTGCGAGTCGCACGATGGCCATTTCGGCGACCACCGCTGCATGCACGCTCGATCGCATTCGAAACAGTGATTGATCGACGATCTGCAGCATCGCGA
>JBJTBB010000427.1:0-3764 GCA_046091125.1 Planctomycetaceae bacterium | reverse complement strand
CCATGAAGGGCATGTTGAACCAGATCGCTCGCACAGCTCCATCGCTCGCGGCGACACGAACGCTCAGCATCTGCCGTCCCGACGTCAGCCCGCGCGAGGCGACGGCATCCACCCTGCCGGCGATCGATGCGTGTTGCCCCTCGACGAGGTCGGCAACCGCATGGGTTCCGGAGAAGTCGCGGTAGTCCCTCGGAAAGTGAAGGACCGCATCCCGAACAGTGACGAGGCCAAGTTTGGCGAGCCGCTCGGCCCGTGCCGTGCCGACGCCCGGCAGTCGTTCAAGCGGCGTGGTGAGGCTCGGCTCACGGTCTCCAGGGGCGGCGGTCATGCCCTCAGTGTACGCGGGGTCATGACCACTCAGCGGGCTGGGCGATACCTCGCCACCGCCTCCACCGCGAGGCGATCGCAGCGCTCATTTTCGGCATGGCCGGAATGCCCGGCAACGTGTGTGAAGCGAACCTCATGGACGGAGGCGAGGCGGTCGAGTTCGCGCCAAAGATCCTCGTTCTTCACCGGTACGAACTTCCCCTTCTCCTTTCGCCTCCAACCCTGCGACTTCCATCGGGGCAGCCATTCGGATAGTCCGGTTCCGACGTAGATGCTATCGCTGACCAATTCCACACGCGAGGGCCGTTTCAGGCAGGCGAGGCCGCGCACCACTGCTGTCAACTCCATTCGGTTGTTCGTGCTGGCCGCTTCGCCGCCCGAATCGACCGTCTCCTTGCCGCTGGCCGGATGTCTCAGGAGGTAGGCCCACCCGCCTGGTCCCGGGTTCCCGCTGCATGCACCGTCGGTGAACAAGACCACGTCAGGGAGATCGGCGGAACGGTCCATGGGAAGCCCTCGCCTCGCCGATCAGATCATCGGGAGAGGAACGGTCTGGGTGAGATCGCCACCGTCTCGGACGCCTGTCGCGGGCGATTCGGTGACGCCTTGCGGAGCCATTCGGACATGTGCTCCCCTGCCGCCGTCCCCCGCGTCGTCGTCCGATGGTGACGCGTCCGCCGATGAGAGACCCCCGGAGGCCTCGCGGAGCTCAGTCTCCCGAGGTTCGTAACGCGCTGGGAGCCTTACCGTGAAGCGGCTCCCCTGCCCAAGACTGCTCTCGACCGAGACGTCGCCGCCGAGCAGTCGGCACAATTCACGCACGATCGACAACCCGAGGCCGGTGCCCGAGAACTCGCGCGTGATGCAGTCCTCGCCGGCCTGGATCCGCCGCCCCTGCCTGAATTTCTCGAAGATCGCCTGCTGTTCCTCCTCGGCGATTCCGACGCCGGTGTCGGCGACATCGATCACGAGATCGGGGCCGCGGCGTTCGCCATCGGCTGCTGGTTCGAGGCGTGCCGAGACGGTCACTCGTCCTCCTTCGGGTGTGAATTTGACGGCATTCGAGAGCAGGTTGGACAGGACCTGCTGCACCTTCGCCTTGTCCTGCACGACCCCGGTGACCTCATGACCGATCGTGTAATCGATTTCAATACGCTTGCGTTCGGCCAGCGGCCGGACGAGATCGCACTGTGCCGAGACGATCGACTCCGTCTCGAACGGTTCCGGTCTGACATCCATCTTTCCAGCCTCGATCTTGGCCAGATCGAGAATGTCATTGATCATCTCGAGCAGGAGTCTGCCGGAGCCGCGGATGTTCTCGACGTAGCGTCGCTGTTTGTCGTCAAGCATGGGAATGGTCGCCAGCACGTCGGAGAATCCAAGAATGCTGTTGAGAGGCGTTCGGAGTTCGTGGCTCATCGTGGCGAGAAAGTCGCTCTTGAGGCGGTTCATCTCATAGAGATGCATGTTCGCCTGAGCGAGTTCGTCCACCTTGCCGTCGAGGCTGTGATTGACCTGCTGCAGGGCCTCCTGGGAGTCCACCAGAGCCCGTAGCATGCGGTTGAAGGCGACGCCGAGTTCCTCGAACTCATCCGCCGTGTGGATTTCGGCACGGGATTGAATATTGCCCTTCCGAACCTCGTCGCTCACCTCTCGCAGGTGTTCGAGCGGTTTGACGATGACGTACCGGACGATCGCCCATGCGGCGAGCATCGCCAGAAAGACGGTGATGATCGCCGTGGCCAGCAACAGGGCCCGATTCCAATTGATCGCCTTTTGTGTCGAGGCGTCTTTCATGACGACCTTGACGACCGCCATCAGGTCGTTTTCAGCGAGGGGTTCACGGGGTGAATCGGCTTCCAGTGCCACCGCGAGCGGGACGGCGGTCTTGCCCCGGTACTGGTGGCAGATGCCGCAGTCCTTCCGGAAGCGGATCGGTCGATAGTAGTGGTACTCGCTGTTGTCCGCCGTCCGGAACTCCCGGTACTCGTCGATGTTGCCAAAGGGGCTCTCCTCGATGGCCTCCGAGTCGGCTCGCGGTGGTGGGCGGTCGCGAAAGTAGTTCAGGACGGCGACGTCGAGCCGCTTGTAGTCGCGTCTGACATCCGGGGTCGCGTCAGGATCGAGGATCCACGACTCGTGAGGCTGGCTCTGGAGCCCCTTGCCAAGCGAGTCGATGAGCGGCTTCTGATTCTCCACGCGTTCGAGCTTCTTCCAATGATGGTGAAGCATGATGGCGTCGACGAGATGTCGACCGCTCGATCGGGTCGTCGTGTAGACGAGTTCTTCAGTACGGCTGCCGTACCACCAGAAGCTCCCGGTGATCAGGAGTAGGAGGCACAGACCGAAGAGAAAACGGCACGTCCGCTCGAGGCTTGTCTCACCCAGGATGTCTTTGAAGGATCGGTACGACATGGCGTGAAGGCCTTCTCCGGATCGTACCGTCGCGGAGCCGCCCGCAGGAAGCCGAGGCGGGGGAAAGGGTTTTTCCGGATGCGCGCGGCCCCTCAGGCGACGCCCGAGCGCCGGGATTCAAAAATCGGCTGTGTCGATGACTTCAGGGTGGACGCGACGGTTTTCGGTCCAAATGGAAACCGCACCGTGATGGCGGTGCCGCGGCCCGGGCTGCTCTCCACGCGGATTCTGCCCCCGTGGGCTTCGACGATCTCCCTGCAGGCGGAGAGTCCGAGGCCGGTTCCGCCCTTCCCCGTCTCGTCCGGGCCCTGCTTGGTCGTGAAACGGGGCTCGAAAATCCGGTGCATGATTTCCGGAGGCATGCCGCAACCGGTGTCCCGAACCGTCAGCTCCACCATGCCCGAGGCGTCGTCTGCCGAAAGTCGGAGGATGAGCCGGCCCCCCTCGGGCATGGCCTGACGGGCATTGACGAGCAGGTTCAACAGGAGCTGTTGGAGCTGGCCAGGATTGGCGCGGATCCGCGGCGTGGGCGTGAATTCGCGCTCCACTCGCACGCGATACTTCATGAGTTCCCGCTCGTGAAGCACGAGCACGTCTTCCACGAGCGACTCGACGTTCGTGGGCTCCATCCGATCCGATCCGCCCCGCGCCATCGACAGGATGCTCGCACTGATCTTGGCGGCACGCGTGCCCGCCGAAAGGATTCGATCGAAGGCCTTGTCACGGGTGGGGGCATCGGGATGCCTGAGCCCGAGGCGAGCGTAGTTGAGGATGGTGGTGAGAACGTTGTTGAACTCGTGCGTTGTCGTCCCGAGCAGTTCGCCGAGCGTTGCGAGTTTGCGGGCTTCGAGCAGACTCCGTCGAGTCGCCGCGAGTTCCGCCTCCAGCCCGGCCACACGCGCAAGTGCGTCACCCTGAGCGTGCTCGCTGCTGCCTTCCCACTCCCGCATCATTTCGCCTCGTGCCCTGCCAACGAGCCGCAACGCCTTCCTGGCCCCCGGGACCGGATTGACCCCTTCGGC
>JBJTBB010000426.1:0-5552 GCA_046091125.1 Planctomycetaceae bacterium | reverse complement strand
GGTCGACGGATCCGAATTCCTTTCTGGGCTTCGTGCCCAGACCGGCCCGCATCCTCTTCGGCGTGTGGCGGAACTGAGGGACGTCAGTCCCCGTGTCCGATCGTGTCCCGATCCATGCGGCGCGTCTGCCGCAGGGAACCGAAGGGCCACGCCATCCAACTTTTTCGAGGATAACACGATGAAAACGACTGTTTTGGCAATAGGTCTTCTGGTCCTCTCGGCACCCTCTTCGGGCTGGGCGGATGGAGAAGGAGTGGAGATCGTCCCTCCCTGCTCGGTCTGCGGATGTGACGACTGCTGTGACTGCTGTGACGGTGGCGACTGCACCTGTGAGGGTGCGTGCGACTGCTGCGGTGGGTCCTGTGGATGCGATGAGACCTGCACGGGCGGCTGCTGCTCCGCCACCTAGTGGCGGAATGTGCCGGTACGTTCGACGGCGGTGTACCCGCCGCTCGTGGTGCGAGGCAGCCGGGGAGCCTTGGTGCCCCGGCTGCCAACCCGCTCGGGCCAGATGGAGCGTGGCGTTCGTCGGAAGGCGGGTATGCTCCTCCGCATGGACGCAGGGGTGTGGACGCAGGTGTACGACCCGCTTGGGTCGAAAATTTTCTCCACGCTCGTCGCACTCGCACCACTCGTGGTGCTTCTGGGGCTGCTCGCCTTCGCCGGCTGGTCGGCAACCCAGGCGGCCGCGGCCGGACTGACGACGGCGATCGCCATCGCCGTGGGAATCTTCGGTATGCCGGTCGACGCCGCCGCGGCCGCGTCGATCTATGGAGCCGCCTTCGGACTCTTTCCGATCGGCTGGATCATTCTCAACGCGATGTTTCTCTACGCGCTGTCGGTCGATGTTGGTGGACTGGACGTCATGAAGCGATCGGTCACCCGGCTCTCCGCAGATCATCGCGTGCAGGCACTTTTGATCGCATTCGCCTTCGGGGCGTTCCTAGAGGGTGCGGCCGGATTCGGTGCGCCCGTGGCGATTTCGGCGGCCTTGCTCGCCGGGGCCGGGTTTCCCCCGCTCGAGGCGGCCTCGATTGCGCTCATCGCCAACACGGCCCCGGTGGCTTTCGGCGCTCTGGGCACACCGATCCTGACCCTCGCCAAAGTGACCGGACTGGATGTCCAGGAGATCTCAACGCTTGCCGGTCGTCAGTTGCCGTTCTTCTCAGTCGTCATTCCCGCCTGGATGGTCGTGGCGATGGCGGGTTGGCGGGGACTCGTCGGGGTTTGGCCGGCGGTCCTGGTGTGCGGGATCTCGTTCGCCGTTGTGCAGTTCGCATTGTCGAACTTCGTCGGTCCGGCGCTGGTCGATGTGGTCGGTGGCGTTGCCAGCCTCGTGGCGGTTGCGATCTTTCTGAGGCTCTGGCAGCCGCGGGAGATCTGGCGTCATGGATCGGACGACGAGTCCGCGTTACTCGTTCGGGAGCCGCACGATCCTCCCGGACGGATCGCGTGGGCCTGGATGCCGTGGGTGTTTCTTTCAATGACCGTATTCCTGTGGGGACTTCCCCCGGTGAAGGCAACATTCGAGCGCCTCGCGCCTCCGCCTGAGGTCAATGTGCCGAGACTCGATGGTCGAGTGGCCAAGGTTCCGCCGGCCACGAGCGAGCGTCTGGAAATCGAGCGGGCGGTGTATCGCTTCAATTGGATTTCCGCGGCCGGCACCGGCATTCTCGCGGCGGCCTTGGTGTCGATTCCGTGGTTGGGAGTTCCATGGGGGCGTGCTGCGCGGATATGGCTTGCCACGCTGCGGAGGCTGACGGAGTCGCTTGCGACGATAGCGCTCATGCTCGCGCTGGCGTTCGTGACCAGATACTCGGGCACTGACGTGACCCTCGGCCTTGCCCTCACGCAGACGGGTCTTGCCTACGCCTTCTTCTCGCCGCTGTTGGGCTGGCTGGGCGTGGCCCTCACCGGCAGTGACACTTCGAGCAATGCCATGTTTGGAAGCCTTCAGCGGGTGACGGCCGAGCAACTCGGGCTCGATCCACTTTTGACGTGCACGGCGAACAGCACCGGCGGTGTCATGGGCAAGATGATCGATGCCCAGAGCATCGTCGTATCGGCGACTGCGACCGGTGTGCATCGTCAGGAAGGTGCGATTCTGCGGCGGGTGTTCCCGCATTCTCTGGCGCTGGCGCTGCTGATGGGCCTGCTCGTCTGGTTGCAGGCTGGTCCGCTCGCGTGGATGGTGCCCTGAGAGGTCTCGTCTCGCGCTAGCGGCATCGCGTGGTGACGAGCCGTCAGCCCCCAGCGAAAAGGCGGTAGATCGGTCGACCTTCGCAGAGCGGAAACGGCCTCCCCGATTCGTCGTGCCACACGGTCTCGGGCGACAGGCCAAGCGAGTGGAAGAGCGTGGCGGCGAAATCCTCCGGACGCTGGGCGTCGTCCACCGGCTCCCCGCCAAATCGGTCGGTCGCGCCGACGACGGTGCCCCCCCGCACGCCTCCGCCGGCGAACAGTGCCGTCTGTACACGCCCCCAATGGTCGCGGCCTGCCTCGGAAGCCCCGGCGAGCGTGCTGATTGTGGGCGTCCGTCCAAATTCCCCCGCCATGGCCACCAGCGTCGTGTCGAGGAGTCCCCGCGACTGGAGATCGTCCAGCAGTCCGGAAACCGCCCGATCCAGTGGTGGGAGGAGAAACCTCCGCAGGTTCGTCCAGGCGGATTGATGCGTGTCCCAGGTCTCGTTGTTGCCAAGGTTCACCTGCACGAGTGACACTCCCGCCTCGACCAGGCGTGAGGCCATCAGCAACGACCAACCGAAGGCGTTCTCGCCGTATCGCTCCCGTTGTGCGGAAGTCGCCTGCGAGATGTCGAACGCGCCTCCCACCGTCGGATCCAGTAGCAGTGACGTGGCCATGTGCTGGAACCGGTCGAACGATTGCTCCTCGGCGGATTTCACAAGCTCGGCCCGTTGACGATCGAGTCGATCCCGCAGAGCGACGCGGTCGAGCAGTCGTCCGTCGAGCAGTGGACTCGGGATCGATAGCTCCAGCGGGCGAAACGACAGCGACTCTTGTCGTGTGCCGCCGGTCGCATGATGGAACAGATACTCCGGATACGCTCCATAGGTGAGGGGGTTGTACGGGGAGCACTCCACGAACCATGGCTCGGACCCGCGGCCGAGCATGCCGGCAAACTGTCCGGGCACGGTGCGTCCAGTTCGATGCACGATCCTCTCGGGCAGTACGATCGCGCGAGGAAGGATGCCGTCGGAACGAATCTGCGACGTGACGAGCGACGGGATCGAGGGCCAGTCGGAGGACTTCGGCCTGCCGGGATCGAATCCGGTCGGCAGCTGCGATCGCCCGGTCAGCATGATGTGGTGGCCGGCCGAGTGCTCGTTCGAACCGTGGCTGAGCGAGCGGCACAGCGCCCAGCGATCGCTCCGCGCCGCGAGCATCGGCGGATGCTCGCAGATGCGGACGCCGGCAGACCGCGTCGGAATCGCGGCGAACTCGCCACGAATATCGAGCGGCCCGTCGGGCTTCGGGTCGAAGCTTTCGTGCTGCGCGAGGCCGCCGGAGAGGAAGATCAGGATCACCGCCCTTGAGCGGTCGGCGGTCGTTCCGGCGGTGGACCTGAGGTGGCACAGATCGGCGAGACCGAGCATTCCGATGGAACCAGCCTGCACCGCACGACGTCTGGTAGGACCCTGCCTGGTAGGGCCGTGGCGGCCGAGCAGAGTCTGCGGAGACGGTTCACGTGGCATGATCGACGCGCCTCGACGTGATGAGCGGAGGAAATTTCCAATCGCTACCCCCGAGGATACCAACCGCACCGCCATGGATGCGAAGGAGGAACATGCGGTCTGTTACAAGGTCTCCCCGGCAATCGCGGAGGAAATCATCGTGGGATTTTCGACCGACTTCCGGATCAGGTCGGAAGGAACGATGATACTCGTGCCTTGTGTTCCCCTGCCCGCATCAAATCGGACGCCTCATGAGTGTGCCCGCCATCGATTGGACCGATCCCGCTGCCGTGGCCGCCTGTGTCGAGGCGCATCGAACGCGACTCATGGCCTTCGTCGAGCAGCGGATGTCGCCGGGCCTGAAACAGCGGTTGGATGCCGACGACATTCTTCAGGAGGTCTGTCTGGCGGTCGTACAGCCGTCGGGTGGCAAAGCCGGCTTCGTTGCAGGCCAGCGTGAGCCGTTCGGTTGGCTCTGCCATGTGGCAGAGCAGCGTGTGATCGATGCTCACCGTCGCTATTTCGTTGCGGCCAAGCGAGATGGCCATCGCGAGGTGTCATTGGACGCCCCTCGGGCAACCGGCCCGTCCGCGGGTGACGCCGGAGGCATCGCATCGATGCTGGCCGTTTCGATGACGACGCCCAGCCAGGCATTGTCGCGGGACGCGAAGGAGTATCGGCTTCGGCTTCTCATCGACGGCCTTCCGGACGAGCAGCGCGAGGCGATTCGCCTACGATACGTCGACGGTCTCGCGACCCGGGAAATCGCCGAGAGAATCGGGAAATCCGACGGTGCGGTTCGGGTGATGCTGTCCAGGGCCCTGCATCGACTGCAAAGCGCTTTTCCGGACGCGGCTGCGGATTGAACGTGTGCGGTGCGTCCGCGACAGCAGCTTGTCTGACGTGAGACGTGATGCAGCGATGGCAAGCGTCGATGGCGAACCGTCATCTTCTCGACGATGTCAGGCTCTCCGAAGCGAGTTGGTCGAGCGGCCTCCCGGCGGCGATGATGGCCTCACTGTCGGAGTGAATGGCCTGTCTGGCCCAAGACGCGAACAGCAGGCCCGAAAGACCCGCAGCCGTCAGCAGTGCTAGCGATAATCGGTCGGTGGATCGGTGCAGGATGACGAGCAGGCCGAGTGTGACGAGTGGCACGCCACCCGCGATCAGGAGGTAGAAGCCGCTGCGAGAGGCGAGCGAATGCAGGGCCTCCTCGTCCTGCGGCAACCCAGCCTCTCCCAAGGACAGCGGAATCTGGGCAGGGTAAAAGACCCGGAGCGCAAGGAGCGACGAGAGAAAAAATGGATAGGCCGCGGCGACCAGTCCGCAGGCGATCGGTGACTGCATGAAGAGCCATGGGACCTCGGGAGCGAGGGAGCCGATCTGCAGCCAGATGCCGATCGGGAATGCGATTCCCGCCAGGAGCCACTCCATGACGCCGATCCAGGCCGCGGCATCACCCAGCCAGAGCGTCTTCCGCCTCACGGCGGATCGATCGAAGAGTCCGATCGCCTCGGACAGCGAGGAGCGAGATCCTTTGGCGAGGCCCATCGCGACGACGATGGGGCGGGTGAACATCCAGGCGAACAGCATTCCGAGGGGGAAGGCGACGGCGTTGACCACGATTGCCGTACGTTCGAACGCGGTTGCGAGTGCTGACTGCTGGGCGATGCGATCGGGCGAAGAATAGATGTCGAGGAGCAATCGCTGGTTTGAGAAGAAGTTAAACAACCCAAGCACGACGTTGGGCAGCAAGACGCAGGCACAGACCGCCAGAAACGGATGCCGTCGGGAGAAGTTACGCCAGCCGCTCAAGGCCGGCGACAGCAGGCCGGACGCCCTCGGCTGGAGGCAGATCGC
>JBJTBB010000425.1:0-10252 GCA_046091125.1 Planctomycetaceae bacterium | reverse complement strand
GTGAGCGGTCACGGTCGATCGCTTCCGAGTGCTGCGGATAATAGACAATTCGGATTCCATTCGAGTAGCCGCGGCTGACCCTCGTCAGCCGCGGCTCTTTCGTGTCAGACGGTGGTGACCTGTGCGTCCGTCGGCGCGCATGTTTCATGGTATGGGCACGCCGCAACCGACGTGTCTGGTGGGGTGGTGGGCGGTCGAGCCGTCGGATCGAGTGCGTGCGATCAGCGGCTTCCGGCCGGACCGCTCACGCGCGCGGTGAGCGTGCCGGTGCATTTGGATTGCGGTGGCAGGTTGACTTTCACGAGGAGTACGCCTTCCTGCTCCACGGGCTTCTCGTACTCGGCACCGATGACGAACGGACGGGGTGGCTTCGCATCTTTGCCCGGCTGTCCCTTCGGAACGATCACGGCCATCAGGGCGCCCAGCGGCACGTGGCCCACGAGGTCCTCCGCCGGGTCGCCGGCCGGAACACCGGCAGGACCGGCCTTGAGTGATGTCTCACAGGAATAGTCGCCGACGACCCTCATCCGCAGGATTTTTCCTCTCTCCATGCTGCCGACCGGCTGCCAGGATCGGCCCGGCTCGATCTCGATTTCAAACTCAGCGTCGTCGACCAACTGCTTCCGCAGGGCGGCCAGTTTCTGGCGGACCGACTCGTCGGACGGATCGAGCTTCGCAAGCGCCTCGAGAAGTTCGATGGCCCGCTCAAGCTGACCTGCGAGTTCGTAGGAACGGATGAGGGCCGTCGTCTCACGCAGAAAACTGTTGCGGATTTCGGTCATCTTCGTATCGAGCCGCCGAAGCTCGTTCACGTTGACCGGCTTGGGCTTGGGGGGTGCCTGTCCGGCCGCGGTGACAGCGGAGGCCACGGCTAGAGTCAGCGTGACGAACTTCGCACCGGAGGCATATCCGATCCCTGAAACGGTCAGGCGAGATCCATCCGCCATCGCAGTTCTCCTGTCAGTCGTGCCGGTCAATCGTCCTGCCGCGGCTGCCCGATCCCCTTGAGGAGGCGGAAGAGGTCGCTGTCGGTCGTGAGAACGAGCGTCGTGTCCCCGTCGAGTGTCTGCTGTAACGTCTCGAGCGTCTTGGTGAAACGGTAGAAATCGATCGCGGCCGGACTCGATGCATAGACCTTCGCGTAGATCGCGGAGGCGTCGGCGTCGGCGTCCCCCATGATCTCCTGGACCTTCCGGTAGGCCCCGGATTCGATCTCCTGTAGATCCTTCTCCCGACGTCCGTCGATCTTGGCTGCCTCACCCGCCCCTTCGGAACGGAATCGTTCGGCGATCTGCAGCCGCTCGGATTTCATGCGATCGTAAATCTTCTCAATCACGCCGGATTTGTAATTCAGCCGCTTCAGTCGGATGTCGAGCAACTCGATGCCCCCGATGCCCACTTTCGGCGAGGCTGCAGCGAGGATTTCCTTCTCCAGTGCGAGCCTGCCGAGACGGATCGGTGGCAGGATATTCACGCTACCTCCCACCTCCTCGAGAGTGGCATCCTTCTCGGGAGCGCGCTCGCGGTCGCTGCGGACGAGTTCGATCAGGTCGTGTCGGGCGACGACATTCCGGGTCTCGCTGCCGATGATGTCGTCGAGTCGCGAGAGGGCACTCCGCTCGTCGCGGAGGCTCTGGAAGTATTTGAGGGGATCGATGATCCGCCAGCGGGCGAAGTTGTCGACGACGATGTAGAGCTTGTCCCGGGTGGTCATCTCGCCCGGCGGACCATCCCATTCGAGGATCCGCTTGTCGAAGCGGTTCACCGTCTGGATGAGCGGCAGCTTGAAATGCAGGCCGGCTCCTCCCGGAGAGTCGGCGGCGTTGAGCGGTCGCCCGACCGGTCGCCCGAACAGCGTGACCACCACCTGCTCCGTCTCATCGACCGTGTAGGCGGACGCCGCGACGACGATCGCCAAGAGGATGGCCGCCAGTCCTCCGAGGGGCGAGGACAGTCGCCGAAGGAGGGTCTCGATCATTTCGCCACCTCCACCGGCGGGGTCGAGAGATTCAGCAGAGGTAGAAACTGTCGAGCCGACTCGTCGATCAGGATCTTGGCGCCCAGTTTCGGGATCACCTCGGAGATCGCCTCCAGGTAGAGCCGCTGTCGGGTCACCTCCGGGGAGTCCTCGTACTGCTTCAGGAGCGAGCGAAAGCGGGCCGTGTCACCCTCTGCCTCGTTGACCCGCTTGATGGCATATCCTTCGGCAGCCCGGATCGAGCGTTCCGCATCGCCGCTCGCCCGCGGGATGACCTTGTTGTATTCCCCACTCGCCCGATTGATCATCTCTTCCCGCTCCTGTTGCGCGCGGTTGACCTCCTCGAAGGAGGCCTGCACGGCGGTCGGCGGGTGAACGTTCTTAAGTTGCACCTGCTGCACTCGAAGGCCCATGTCGAGAACATGGACGAGCATCGAGAGCTTTTCGATGGCGTCGTTTTCGATGCCCTGACGGCCGATGGTGAGCACCTCGTCGACCGTGCGGTCGCCCACGACCTCGCGCATCACGCTTTCCGAAAGGTCGCGCAGCGTCGGACCGGGATCACGGTTGCTGAAGAGAAAAGTCCTGGGGTCGCTGATCTCGTACTGCACGACCCACTCCACATGGGCGGCGTTGAGGTCCCCGGTCACCATGTCGCTTTCCCGCTCCTGGTCGCCAGACATCTGATCGGGATTCGTCGAGCCGGTGGAACCGAAGCCAAATTCGAGCTTGAGTTGTCGCTTGACCGGCACGACTGTGACCCGATCGATACCAAACGGCAGGCGGAAGCGGAGGCCCGGGTCGGAGGTTCCCACAAAGCGACCGAATCGCTGGATGACGGCCACGCTCTCGGGGCCGACCGTGTAGAAGCAGCGGGCAAGCGACACGCCGAGGATGGCGACGACGGCGGCGATCAGTACGAGCGGCACCCCCCCCACCGTACGCCCCCAGTTGGACCCATTACAACCGCCGCCGATTGGAGGAATCCGGGGAAACTGTGGAAACTGCGGGTTGCCTGTCATCACGTCTGTCCAGGTTGGATCACAGATGCTTCCCGATCATGCCGGTCGCGGATGCTCAGACCATCGACTTGCCGAGACAGTGAACCACTGGAAGTTGCCCGCGAAGCACCGTCTAACGTGCCGCGACGCTTCCCCCGAACGGTTTTCCGAGCTCCTTCAATCAGTCCTAGTCATACCCTCAGGCCTTTCGATGGCAAAATCATCATTTTCCGGGAGAAACTCTGCAGGTTTCAGCCTGGTTGTCCGGGTTGTCGAGACGATCAATACTGAAGGAAATCCGCATACCTGCCATTTTTCGGCTGTGAGGCTGCCCGCCCGAGAATGGTATCGATTCACGGTGGGATTCGTTCGGGGCGGTTCCCGATGGATCCAGGTGAGTCGTTTGCCGCACCCCCCGCCATGAGTGGAACCATGAGTGGCATGTCGTCCGTCGCGAACCGTTATGGAATAAGCCGGGTCGGCAGGGTCAGTCTCGTGGCACTGCTCGCGTGGTTCCCGGTAGCGTTCGGCGCGGTGTGGGACGCGACCGCCGATGAAGCCGCCGAACGTGGGCAGGTTGTCTTCAAGACCCATCTCCGTGAACTCCTCGCCCATCGCTGCGCGGGGTGTCATGGTGCCGGTGGGATTGAAAGTGGCTTCGAGCTCTCCACTCGCGAAAGCCTGCTTGCCGGCGGTGACTCGGGCCCTGTGCTCTCACCCACCGGTGCGGATGGACGATTCCGTGCCACGGAGAGTCGTCTCTACAAACTCGCTGCACGGCTCGAGGAACCTCACATGCCTGAGGAGGGCGATGCCCTCACGGCACAGCAGCTCGAGTGGCTGGCGGAGTGGATCGAAGCCGGGGCGCCGTACGACCGGCCGCTGGTAGATCATTCCCAAAAGGGACCCTGGACCGAACGGACCGTCCCGCCCGAAGCGAGGGATTACTGGGCGTTCCTGCCGCTCGCCGACGTCGCCATCCCCGATCCGGTCGATGGCGGTGGCTGGTGCCGCAATCCGATCGACCGCTTCATCCTCGCGGGCCTCCAGCGGGCGGGACTCGCCCCTTCGCCTCCTGCGACGCCTCACGTGCTGCGACGTCGACTGTCCTTCGACCTGACGGGCCTTCCACCAACGGCGGACGAGTGCGAGGTGTTCGCCGAGGATCCGTCAGACACCAGGCTTGAGCGGGTGGTCGACGAACTCCTCGCCCGGCCGGCTTTTGGCGAACGCTGGGCCCAGCACTGGCTCGACGTGGCACGGTTTGCCGAGAGCTTCGGGTACGAGCAGGATTACGACCGGCCGCACGCCTTTCACTACCGGGACTTCGTGATCCGGGCATTCAACGACGACCTGCCCTTCGACACCTTCCTCCGATGGCAGCTCGCTGGTGACGAACTCGCTCCCGGGAATCCCGACGCGATGGCGGCCACGGGTTTCCTGGCCGCGGGAGCCTTCCCAACGCAGTTGACCGAAAGGGAATTCGAGAGCGCACGCGCCTCCGAACTCGATGACATGGTTGGCACGATCGGCACCGCCATGCTCGGGGTCACGATCGGCTGTGCGCGATGCCACGACCACAAGTTCGATCCCGTTCCGCAGGCTGATTACTACCGCCTCGCCTCCACGTTCACCACGACCCTTCGGTCGAACGTCGATATCCAGAAGGATCCCGACGGCCACGCCAAAGCGATGGCCATGTGGCGGGAGCGGTTGGACGAGGCGATCGCGAGGCGATCGGCGCACGATACGATTCTGGCCTCGCGGCACGAGTCATGGCTGCAGGAGCAGGCCCATGTGATCACGTCCTCGCCACCATCCGCCGCCGAGTCCGTCTGGCATACCGGGACACTCGTATCGATCCGCAGTCAGTCGGGCGGGGCATTCACCACGCTTGCCGATGGCTCGCTGTTGGCGTCGGGTGAGCCTGCCGACCGGGACACCTACACGGTGGAGTTCGATGTGCCTCTCGAGACCATCTCGAGCCTCCGACTCGACACGCTGTCGGATGCCTCCTCGCCGCGTGGCGGGCCGGGGCGCGTCGGCCACGGCAACTGCGCCCTCGCCAACGTCCCGGTGTCGGCGGCACCACGGCCGGCGGCCGGTCAGCAGGCAACGCAGTCCCAGCCGGTTCCGCTCGCCTCCGCCCGCGCGGACTTCTCGCAGAGTTCGCCGAATCTGCCGGTGTCCAACGCCATCGACGGAGACGCATCGACGGCCTGGGCGATCGATCCGAAGGTGGGTGCCTCGCACGTGGCCGTGTTCGACTTCGAAAAGCCTCTTGTCCAACCGGGCGGTGTCCGCCTGACCGTCATGCTTGCGTTCCAGCACAACACGAGACACTCGATCGGGCGACCACGACTCTCGGTGGCGGCGGTGGCGGGAATCGCCGCGGAGCCCGTCGTCGACGGTCGTGACCCGGTCGACTCGTCGCGGGCCGAGCGCGATCGGGCGAGGCACATTCTGGCCAAGCCGGTCGCCGAACGTACTCCGGAGGAACGGGACCAGTTGGTGGTCTTTCAACGCCTGGTGGACGAGAACTGGCTCGCGCTCGATGCCGATGTGCGATCGCTCGAATCGTCTCCGCCGAAACCGGACCTCGTGAAGGTGCTCGTGGCGAGTGAAAACGTGCCGCGCATCCCGCATCATGCCGATGGCCGCGGCTATCCGCACGTCTATCCTGAAACGCATTTCCTTCGCCGGGGAGACGTGGGACAGAAGGACGGAGTCGCCAGCCCCGGTTCGCTGCAGGTTCTCCTGCGACACCCCGAGGGATTCGCCCTTTGGCAGCAGCCAGCCCCGCTGGGCGCGACGACGAGTCACCGACGTGCGGCGCTCGCCCGTTGGATCACGGATGTCGATTACGGAGCGGGACCGCTGGCCGCCCGTGTCATCGTCAATCGCCTCTGGCAGTACCACTTCGGCGAGGGACTCGTGTCCACTCCGAGCGACTTCGGTCGTCAGGGCGCCGCGCCGTCGCATCCGGAGTTGCTCGAATGGCTTGCGGGCGAACTGGTGCGGGGGGGATGGAGGCTCAAGCCCCTTCACAGGCTCATCGTGTCGAGCGCGGCCTACCGGCAATCGAGCTGGATCGATCAGTCGAAGGCGGCCGTCGATCCGGGAAACCGTCTCGTCTGGCGGTTCAACCGTAGGCGGCTCGAGGGGGAGGCGATCCGCGACACGTTCCTCTCGCTCGCGGGAACGCTCGATTCCACGCTCTACGGTCGCGCCGGTCGCGACGAGGCAAGCCGGAGGCGAAGCCTGTACCTCGAGCGAAAACGCAGCAGCCTGCCGCTCTTCCTCCGAACATTCGACTCCCCGGACTTCGTCTCCGGGCTCGCTAGGCGATCGGCCACGACGACCGCCCCCCAGGTGCTCGCGATCATGAATGGCCCCGTGGTCCGGACATGGGCCGAGGCATTCGCCGCCAGGTTGCTGGCAGCAGGTCCGGTCGGGCACGACTGCCTGGTCGATCGTGCCTATCGTGAGGCGGTCGGCCGTCCCGCGACGGTCACGGAGCGGCACGACGGCACACTCTTTCTGGAGCACCAGGGGCATGCGTACACGAGGGCGGGCCGTTCGGATGCCGCCGCCCGTGCGTGCGCCGATTTCTGCCAGGTGCTCATGGGGCTCAACGAAACGATTTCCATCGAATGAACCGGATGCGGCCTTCGAAGCCGCGAGACGACGATTCCCAACGACCATCGGGCGACAAGATCCTTCGGAATACAACCCGTATGAGCACACGCAGGCAGGTCGGTCAGGAGCGTGATGGACGGCAGCGGCGTGGGCGGCACGCTCCCACCGCGATGAACGGGAGCGTGTCTCGACGAAGAGTGCTCGCTCGCGCGGGAGCCGGTTTCGGTCTGCTGGGGCTCGGTGGACTCCTCGCCGAGCAGCAGGTCGAGGCGGCGGTGGACACCGATCCACTCGCCCCGCGGAGCGGTCATTTTCCCGGTCGGGCCAAGAGTGTGATCTGGCTCTTCATCAACGGCGGCCCCAGGCAGGTTGATACGTTCGACTACAAGCCCGAACTCGAGAGACGCGATGGCCAGGAACTGCCCGGCTTCGATCGGAACACAGGTTTTTTTGCCGGGGCAGTGGGCGGCCTGATGAAGAGTCCCTTCACGTTCAGCCGTCATGGCGAATCGGGTGCCTGGGTGTCCAGTCTCTTCCCCAGGCTGGCGGCCCACGTCGACTCGATGGCATTCCTGAAGGGCTGCTGGACCGACTCCAATAACCACGCCCCTGCGCTTCTGAAGATCAATACCGGTGTCTCGCGGATGGGATTTCCCTGCACTGGTTCGTGGGCGACCTATGGCCTCGGCAGTGAGAACAGGGACCTTCCGGGTTTCGTCGTGATGTACGACACGAAGGGGCGGGGCCTTCCCAAGGGCTATGCCCAGAACTGGTCGGCCGGTTTCCTGCCTGGCGTGTTCCAGGGGACGGCGATCGACACTGCCGGCACGCCGATTGCGAACCTTTCGAGACTCGCGGGCATGACCGATGAGAGCCAAAGGGCCCAGTTCGACCTCGCTGGTCGACTCAACGCCCACCATCTCTCGAACGTGGCTGGGACGGCTGCCGGTGACGCGTCCCTGGAGGCGAGGATCGAAAGCTTCGAACTCGCCTATCGGATGCAGATGGCCGCGCCCGAGGCGCTCGATCTGGCCGGCGAGACTCGGGAGACGCACGATCTGTACGGCCTGGACGATCCAACCTGCGGCCACTTCGCGCAACAATGCCTGATCGCCCGCCGTCTCGTGGAGCGGGGTGTCCGTTTCGTCCAGATCTATTCGGGAGGCGAGGAGAACCAGAAGAGCTGGGACGGTCACAACGACATCGAGGGCAATCACTCGGGCTTCGCGGCCGAGACCGACAGGCCCATCGCGGCGCTTCTCGAGGACCTCGCCCGGCGAGGACTCCTCGACGAGACGCTCGTGATCTGGGGGGGCGAGTTCGGCCGGCTGCCGATCGCGCAAAAGTCGGCAAAGCCTGGCCGTGATCACAACCCACACGCGTTCACCGTCTGGATGGCCGGCGGCGGTGTCAAGGGGGGTGTGACGCACGGTGCGACCGACGAAGTAGGTTTCAAGGCGGTCGAAGGGCGGACCAGCGTCAACGATCTGCACGCCACGATCCTCCATCTGATGGGATTCGACCACAGGCGATTCACCTACCGATTCAATGGACGCGACTTCCGTCTCACCGACGTGGCCGGAGTCGTGGTGGACGACATCCTGGCGTGATTCCCGGGGCGCGTAACACAATGCAGCCGCCGCTTGTCGATCCGAGATGGGTTTTGATTGACCCGCTGCGCGGCCGCGTCGGGGCATTCGCGTGCCCGTGGCTTGTCTGGGCGATCGTGATCGCGGCGGGTTCGTCGTCGGCGACCGCCGGCGAGCCATCGCGGCCCCACTTCGGTCGTGTCATCCGCCCGATTGTGTCCAACCGCTGCTTCCGCTGCCACCGGCCCGACGAGAGTCGGCGGGAGGCTGGGCTGCGGCTGGACAATCGCGAGGAGGCGATCGCCGAACTGGCCAGTGGCGTTCGGGCAATCGTGCCGGGACGATCGACGGAAAGCGAGCTGGTCGCACGAATCACGAGTCAGGATCCCGGGACGCGCATGCCGCCCCCGCATGCAAAGACACCGCTCACGGACGACGAGAGGCGGCTGCTCACGGAATGGATCGAGGACGGTGCTGCCTACGCGCCGCATTGGGCGTTCGTGAGGCCCGTGAAGGCGGCGATCCCGCTGCCGTCGAGCACGCCCCAGGGATGGATCGGAAATCCGATCGACGCCTTCGTGCTCGCCCGGCTCGAATCGGAGGGGCTCTCGCCGTCGCCGGAGGCCGACCGGGCAATGCTCTGCCGCCGAGTGCATCTCGATCTCGTCGGACTGCCGCCCTCGCCCGCCGAACTCCAGGCCTTTCTCGCGGATGCCTCTCCAGACTCCTATGAGCGACTCGTCGAGCGACTCCTCGCGAGCCCCCGTTACGGCGAGCGTTGGGCCCGTCGCTGGCTGGATCTCGCGAGATACGCCGACACCAATGGCTACGAAAAGGATCGCGAACGATCGATCTGGCCCTGGCGGGACTGGGTGATCCGCGCGATCAACGACGACATGCCCTTCGATGCCTTCACGATCAGGCAGATCGCCGGGGACATGCTGCCAGGGGGCACGAGCGACGACATTCTCGCCACGGGCTTCCACCGCAACACGATGCTCAACGAGGAGGGCGGCATCGACCCGTTGGAGTTCCGCTATCTGGCCATGGTCGATCGTGTCGGCACGACCGGTGCCACCTGGCTCGGGCTGACGACGGCCTGTGCACAGTGCCACTCGCACAAGTTCGACCCGATCACGCAGGTCGATTACTTCGGCCTGATGGCCTGCCTCGACAACGCCGACGAGCCGGACTGGATCATTCCGGGGGCCGATCACGAGCGACGACTCGCCGATGTCATGCGGCAGATCGAGGAGGCATGGAAAGCGCTTCCCGCCGCATGGCCACCGCGGCCAGCTGCGACTTTGCAATCGTCCGAAGACGCTGCCGAGCGATCACAGGCCGAGCCGTCGACTCCATGGCATCCTCTCGAGGAGCGGGTCGTGGCTTGGCAGCGCGAGGAATCCGTGCGGGCCGTGCGATGGGCCGTCGCTCAGCCGACGCAGTTGACCACGAGCATGCCATTCCTCTCGGTGCGGGAGGACGGATCGATCCTCGCCGGTGGTGATTCGACCAAGAGCGACGTCTACGCGATCACGATCGCGCCATCCGATCGACCCATCGCGGCGGTCCGTCTCGAGGTGCTGCCGGATGAAAGCCTGCCCGCGCACGGCCCGGGCCTCTGCTCCTACGAGGGGCCGAAGGGGGATTTCTTTCTCTCGGAATTGGAGATCACGGCTGACGGTCGGCCGGTGTCCATCGCCCGTGCGACCGATTCGTTTGGTGGGCAGGCGTTCGCGGGTGGAAAGGGATCGGCAGCGGCCACGATCGATGGGGAGATGTCGAGTGGCTGGACGACCAACGGCGACCAGGGACGTCCGCATGCGGCCGTCTACCAACTGGCCCAGCCAGTCGCCGTAGGAGTGTCACTGGTGATCACGATGCGGTTCGAACGTCACTATGCCTGCCCCCTTGGTTGCTTCCGCCTCTCCGTCAGCGACGACGGCCATGCGGAGGCCCGCGGGCTCACGGCCACGGTCGAGGCATCGCTCGCGAAGCCCGAAACCGATCGCTCGGACGAGGAGCGTGAAGCGGTCCGTCGGTCC
>JBJTBB010000424.1:0-3035 GCA_046091125.1 Planctomycetaceae bacterium | reverse complement strand
GTCGAGCACCGAGCATCCGGCCGATTCCGCCGACGCCAACAGCCTCGTCTTGGGAGGGTTGGGAATCACGACGGCGACGATGAGACCGGGGCGGAGCGATCGCTCGTCGACCGGGAGCCTGACGGCTGCGTCACCGAGGCCGATGCTCGTGGCGTTGACGAGGACATCGACGTCACCCGGAACGGCGACGTCACCGTTCCAGGCCGCCATCCCGAGGTCGATCGGTCGCGCGGCTCGCACCAGACCTGCGAGCTGCGCCGCCCGCTCCGACGACCGGTTCACGATCGAGAGACGGGAGACACCGGCGAGCACCAGTTCGACGGCTATCGCCCGTGCGGCCCCGCCAGCCCCCAGCAGCATCACGTGCTTTCCACGCGGGTCGCACACGGGCGTGAGCGACGATAGAAACCCCTTCCCATCGGTGTTTTCTCCGATCAGCTTTCCCGAGCGGTTCACGACGCAATTGACGGCATTGATCAGCCTCGCGCTCTCACCGAGTCCGTCCAGGAACTCGATCACGGACACCTTGTGGGGCCTCGACAGATTGAATCCCCGCCAACCCATCGCCCGGGCACCGGCCACCGAAGCGGCGAGCCCTGCGGGCTGTACCTCGGCGTTGATGTATCGCCAGGAGAGGCCATGGTGACGATACGCGGCCTCCACCATCGCGACGGTGGGGTTGTCGTCACATGGGGTGGAAAAACAGCCGGTCAGTTCGGACTTGAAGCCGCGCGACATGGATTCATGCCTCCGTCGAGGTGCGGTGGGGACGGGATATCGTGTGAGTGGTGTTCGGGCCCATCGGCCAGCCTCTGCCCCGCCCGAGTTCCGCGTGGCCGGATCTGCGGAAATTCCTCAACCTCGCTCCCTGGCGGCGCCACTGGTCGTCACCGAACCCGACGCCATGCGTCGCATCAGGCTGCGGTCTGACGCCGTTTCTTCTGCTTCTTACCCGGTTGTTCGGCCTCGGTGCGAGCCGGGGCCTGCTGACGGCTCCATGCCTCGTAGAGCTTGGCCAGCTCGGCAACCCGCTCAGGCTGGCGTGCCGCGAGGTCGTTCTGCTCACCGACGTCCTGCGACAGGTCGTAGAGTTCAGCACGTCCCGATCCACCGTTGGACACGACAAGTTTCCAGTCGCCGCTCCGCACGGCCCACTGCTTGATGAACCGCCAGAACATCGCGTCATGCGGGCGACCGGAAGCCCTCCCCGTGAAAAAGGGAACCAGATCCACGCCATCGACGGCGTCACCCGGCGTCAACGGCTTCCCGGCGGCTGCCATCACGGTCGGCACGACGTCGAGGTTCATGACCGGCAGGTCATAGGTGCGTCCACCGTCGATCGTGCCTTTCCACTGCACGAGAAACGGAACTCTGATTCCGCCCTCGAAGGTCGTCATCTTGAATCCTCGAAGCGGACCATTCTGTGACGTCGTTCCCTGCGTCGGGCCGCCGTTGTCGGCGATGAAAAAAATAAGCGTGTTGTCCTCCTGACCGATCTTTCTCACCGTCGACAGGACCCGGCCGACGGCGTCGTCCATCGCCGAAAGCATCGCCGCGAAGAGGCGGCGCTTGTCACCTGGAATCTCCTTGAAGCGATCGAGGTACTTCTGAGTCGCCTGCAGCGGTGCATGCTGCGCATTGAAAGGCAAGTAGAGAAACCACGGCTTGGACGCCCGGCTCTCGATCCATTCCGTCGCGCGCTCGGCGTAGGCGTCGGTCGTGTAAAAGGCGTCGTCGGCCACCTCGGCGACCTCTGGCGACTTCCGGGAGTCGATGAACTTCGTGGGATGAAAGAAGGGGGTGTTGGCGAGCGTGCCGAAGAACTCGTCGAACCCGCGGGCCATTGGCCGCCGCTCGGCTAGATCGCCGAGGTGCCACTTCCCGACACAAGACGTTGCATAGCCGAGGGACTTGAGGCGGTCGGCGAGCGTCGTCTCCTCGATGAATCCGCTCGTGTTCGGGTCGCCGTTGGTTTCGTGGCCGAAGCGTGTGGGGTACCGGCCAGACAACAAGCCAGCCCTCGATGGGCTGCAGTACGTGGCCGCGACATATCCCTGCGTGCAGCGCACACCATTGGCGGCGAGCGAGTCAATGTGCGGGGTCGGGATCTGCGGATTGCCCTGGCAACCGAGTTCGCCCCATCCAAGGTCATCAGCATAGAAGATGATCACGTTCGGGGCCGCTCGGCAGGACTCGGGCGACGACGTCCAGACAAGGGCGAGCACGACCGGGATCAATCGACCGGCAAAACGAACCATGTCATTTCTCTCGAACAAGATGGGGAGTGAAAACGGGGCATCGCAACCCGCCTCATGGACCTATTGGAGGATACTGGGCGAGCCGACTCGTTGGCCGGTCGGTATCTTGAGTCGTGGGGAGTATACGTGCAAGACGAACGTCGAGACGATCCTTTGACGGCCCGTCCGCTCCCGCCTCTCCCGGAACCACAACCCATGTCCCTGACCGCTCCGCGCACGCGTTTCGCATGGATCGCCGGCGGCATATCGCTCGTCGCCGTCATCGGCGGCGCCGTCGACACCACGATGGCCGCCCCGCCACGGCCAAACGGGCTCTTCATCGCCAGCGACGATCTGCGTCCGTCGGCGTCCGCATCCGAACGAGACGTGATGCGAACGCCGAATATCGATCGTATCGCGGCCCGCGGCACCGTCTTCGACCGCGCCTACTGCCAGCAGGCCGTCTGCAGCCCGTCCCGCAGTTCTCTGATGACCGGCAAGCGACCCGATGCGACGCGGGTATGGGATCTCGAAACGCATTTCCGAACCGCTCTCCCCGACGTCGTCACGATCGGCCAGTTTTTCAAGCAGCACGGCTATTTCGTGCAGGGCATGGGCAAGATCTTCCACGGTGGCTTCGATGACCCTCCCTCCTGGTCGACGCCATGGCAGACACCTCGGGCTCCGCAGTACGCAGACCCCGAATCGCTCGCCATCATCGCCGAAGCCGGTAATCGGGACGCCAAGGGACGGCCACGCGGCCCGGCATTCGAGGCCGCGGACGTGCCGGATGAAACC
>JBJTBB010000423.1:0-7618 GCA_046091125.1 Planctomycetaceae bacterium | reverse complement strand
CTCCGCAACACCGGCCTGGCGATGGATTGATTCATGGCTTGGCAGGCTCCTGCGGTTTGGGGGATACCACGAGCGACACCTTCTGTTCGAACGCGACCTCCCTGTCGAAGAACGACACCTTTCCCTTGAGCGCGAGGACGTGCGTACCCGGTGGCGTTCCCGGCGCGGTCGTGATCTTGAGTGCGGCCTTGGCCGCCTCGGGCGGAACGGTGGCGGGCGCGATGGTGAGTCCCGCGACGGGCGTGGGGCTCTGCACCTCGAGTGATACTGGACCGGCGAAGCCGTACTTGCGTTCGAGTTCCACTCCCAGGTCCACGGCGCCTCCCGCCTCGACCTTCAGTCCGGCCGGATCGGTCTTCATGGCGACCGGCGATTCGTCGACGACCAGCGTGATGGGCGGCATCAGCACGGGCACGTCGATGTCCTTCGGCGCGTTGGCCGTGGCGGTGTCGGCGGCGGTCTTTTCACGCCTGACCCTTTCCTCCTCGGCCGCCTTGAAAGACGCCTCGGCTGCCGCGAGCGCGTTCTTGGCTGCGTCGCGGGCTGCGATCATTTCGGCGGTGGGCTGCCCTCCACCCGCCTGCAGGTCGGCGATCTGTTTCTCCAGGGCGGCCAGAGCCTGTTTCGCCGTCTCCACCTTGGCGGCGCGCTCCTTGGCCAGGACCGCAACCCGCTCCGCATCCGCCTTGGTCCGTGCCGCGGCGTCCGGGTTGCGGGCGTAGGAGAGTTTGGCGACACCCTGCAGGGCGACGGTGTAGGTGCCGGCGGGGAGCTTGGGATCGATGTCCACCGCGACCTCACCGGAAGAGGCCTGTGGAGGCATGGGCTGTCCTGCGGGCTGGCCTTCCGGAGCCTTGACCTCGGCGATCTTGACCTCGGGAACCTTGAGTTCCGCCGGAAGTTTCATTTCCGGAGGGTAGGCCACCGGCACGAGTGAGAGAGGCCCCTTCGAACCGGCCCTGTGCACGACGTCAATCGGAATGGAAAGTTTGCCGCCGCGGGCGGTCTCCCAGGCTTTCGATTCCTTCGGTCGCACGGTGATTGGCGCCGCATCGACGGTGACGGCCACGCGTAGGCCATCACTGCGCCGCACGATGTTCGGCTGGCGCTGCTGGTTGTCGACGTTCCAGCGAAGCGTCGCCGGCCAGGCGTTCCGCACGATCTCGACCTCTCCCTCCTTCGAACGACCGACGAGCCGAAAACTCTTCTCCAAGGGCTTGGCATCGTCCGCGGCCTGCAACACGACGACGCCGCGACGAGCCTTGGAGGCGATCACCACGGGCACCGACGTCACCCCGGGTGGCAGATCCTCGGCGGTCACGGTCACATCCCCGGCAAAGCCGTCCTGACGCAGCACGAGCAGGTCGATCGCCACGGTGCCGCCCACGGGCAGCGACGTGGAACCGATGAGCATCTTGTTGGCGTCGGCGCGATCAGGCCTGGCCACCAGCGCAAGGATGTCGAATCCTGGCTTGGGCTCGCGAATCTCGAGCACGTAGCCGGCCGCAGGATCGGCGGTCGAGTCGACCGATTGCTCCCGTACGAGTACGCGATAGGTACCGTCGGCCGGCGCCTTGAATCGCAGCATCGGGTCGAGCGTCGGCTGGTCGACCGACAGCCCCTGGAATTCCTTCGGTCCGTCGTCCGCGAAGGCGATCTCCTTCACCTGCGGTTTGCCCTCGGCGTCGACGGCCACGCTCTCGACGAGGATCGAGGCGTCGGTCTCGCCGCCGAGCCGGCGCGAGAAGAGTTCGAGCACGACATCCTCACCCGCCTTCGCATCGAACGAGAACCAGTCGCGATCCCCCTTCGGATGGAAACGGCCGGCGAGCGCCGCAGGCCGCGCGGTCGACTGAGGCTTCGCCGCGTCGTCGTTCGGCTCCTGCTCCTGCACGACCGGAAGATCGACCTCGAGTACGGTCGGTTGCTGTGATGCGGCATCCAGCAGACCTCCTCTGACGGTGCCCAGATCCGCCGCGCCATCCCATGGCGAGAGGAGTCGCCAGGCAGGCCGGAGGGCGACGCCGAACGCCACGTCGCCGGGGCTCACCTGTACCGGCTTTTGCTCAAGCCCGTCGGTTGCGTTGGGCATTGGCTGAGAACCCTCACCGAGTCCACGGCCGGTGACGGTGAAGGTGGCGGGCTGCCCGGGCTTCGCGGCCGGCGGAAAGATTGACACCACCACCGGTCCTGTCGACACTCCGAGACGATAGAAGAAGCCGTCGCCGCCTCCCGCGAAGCGGTCATGCACCCGGATCACGTGTCGTCCGGGCTTGGTCGGTGTGAAGTCGATCGCCGGATCCTCGGCGACCATGCCCTCTGCCAGGCGCAACTCGCGTCCCTCGGTATCGAGCACGCTGATCACCGGAGTGATCCGCGAATCGATCCGACGTGCCCACAGCTCCGCATGCACTCGCTGTCCGGCATTGCACTCCACGGCGTAATGATCGGCGGCGTTCGCGTCGAGCCGCGAGCTCACCGAGGCTTCGAGCGGAATCGCCATGGCCTTATCGGGTGAATCGATCGGCCCGGTTTTTCTGAACTCCGGTGCGCGGCCGACGACGAACCCTCGCGGGCTGCTCACCCCATACCGGCAGACGACCGAAGCGTCGTACAGTCCCGACGGGACGTCGGCCGCGATCGTCACCGCCAGCTTTCCCGGGATGGGCTTCGACTCGGGATCGAACTCCGTCGGCTGGGTCATCACCGGCTTGGCGGTGATGCCGGGATGGGACAAGGTGAGTCCCGTCGCGTCGTCGAGATCGGACCCCGAGACGGTCACCTCGACGGTCGAGCCTCGCATGCCTCCGGGTGGCTCGATCGCCGTCAGCCGCGGCTCAGGGAACTCAGCCAGCGCCAGCCCCGAAATCGCCAGCCACGCGGCGGCCGACGTGGTGCAATGCTTCCGCGCCATGATCGATCCTCCATCAATGGTTGAAGAGGAATTCCTTCGTGTTGAGCAGCGACCAGACGACGTCCTCCCATGCCTCCTTGCCCTTGTCGGCCCTGGCGGTGACGTATCGATCGATCTCGGCCACCTCCTCCGGCTTGGCCGGACGCGAGACGGCGACCATGTAGAGTTCGTTGATCTTCTCGGCCATCGGCCTCGCCTGATCAGTGGCGAGCGAAGCCGAGCGAGTGCCTCCGAGCTTGCCGAGGATGTCGGCGGAGTTGATCAGGTGCAGGCTCTGCGCGAGGTTCGCCTCCGATCCCCGTTCACACTCGCAGGCACTGTCGCTGTTGGGCCTGCCGAACACGGTCAGGAAGTAGTTGTTGAAGCTCGTGTCGGGCAGTTCCACCGCCCGCGTGCCCGGCAGCACGCCACCGAAGCCGGTGCGACTGCCCGTGAGTCCATCGATGGCGTCGAGCGCCACTTCGGCCGGTAACCGCCGAGCGAAGAATCGGGAGAAGCTCTGACGGTCCTCGGCGTTGAACTCGTTCGGCTCCGCCGACAACTGATAGGTGGCCGATCGACAGATCGTGCGAATGAGACCCTTCATGTCGTGGCCACTGTCGACGAAGGATTTGGCGAGGGCGTCGAGGAGCGCCGGGTTCGTCGCCGGGTTGGTGAGCCGCATGTCATCCTCGGGCTCGACGAGACCGATCGAGAAGAAGTGTTTCCAGTAGCGATTCACGAGCGACCGCGCGAAGAACGGGTTGTCAGGAGATACCAACCAATCCGCCAGCAGTCGTCGCGGGTCGGTGTCCACCGGCACGTCCATCGGCTGCGAGCCGAGGACGGCCGGCTTGTGCGCTCCCTTCGGCCCGTTCGCCTGCGGTGTGCCGCGGTTGTGGAAGATACGGTCCTCGCCGGGCTGCATGCCCTTCTTGCGACCGACGCGAGAGAAGAAGGCGGCGAGTTGGAAGTAGTCTTCCGTGCTCCACTTCTCGAACGGATGGTGGTGGCACCGGGCGCACTGCAACCGGAGCCCCATGAACAGCTGGGAGGCATCTTCCACCTGCTGGTTCACGTCGGCCACTTGGCGATACCAGATGACCGCCGGATTTCTGTCGACTTCCCCGGCTGCCGTGAGTATTTCCCTAACGAATTCGCCGTAAGGCTTGTTCTCGGCGATGCGGTCACGAATCCATTCGTGGAAGGCGTACGTGCCGTTACGGTGGAGCTGGTCGTCGGTCCGCTTGTTCCTGAGGATGGCGGACCACTTGAGGGCGAAATAATCGGCGTAGTCGGGCGACTCGAGGAGCCGGTCGATGAGGGCGTCCCGCTTGGTCGGACTCGTATCGGCGAGGAAGGCCTTCGTCTCCTCGAGCGTCGGCAACCGACCCATGATGTCGATCGTGACGCGACGCAGGAACGTGGCGTCGTCGCAGGCCGCCGACGGCGGCAGCCGCATCTTGACGAGATGATCGAGCACGTGCGTGTCGACAAAATTGCGGACGAACTGCTCGGGCTTCGGCATCCGCTCGATGGGCGTCTCGAGCGGCAGGGTGCCGCGGAAGACCGCCACCTGGCTCTGGTACCGCACCATGACCGCGACGCTGCCGCAGCGAGCCGGCCCCTCGCCCCGTTCGGAGGTCGAGACCAATCCCGCGACATCGACGGTGGCCAGATCTGGAGCGCTCGCCTCGAACTGCGCGAGGCGAGTGACGTCGGCGATGCGACCGTCGTCGTAGTGCGCGAGACCGCGGAGCTGCTGCTTTCGTCCCACCGCCAGCATCCGTTCGGTCGGGAACACGTCGATGTGCGACACCCGGGGAGGATTCGGACCGCTGGGATTTGCGCCTTCGGCGATCCACCGCACGATCAGGTCGTGCGACGGCGAGCCGGGCTCGATCAACTTCCCGCCACCGTGGGGCACGGCAGCCACTGCCTTCGCCAACAGCAGGCTCGTCTCCGGGGCGACGAGACTGAGGCGCCGCCCGCGGGCCTCCTTCACAAGGTGCGCGTGATCCTCGGCCGGCTCAAAGCCCAGGAGCGACAGGCGGAAACCATTTTGTCCGCCGCTTTTTCCATGGCATCCACCGCCGGTGCAGCCGTATTTGGTGAAGACGGGAACCACCTGGCTGACGAAATCGATCGGCGGGTCGTTGCCGAATCGCTCCACCACCAATGGTACTCGCATCTCCGGCTCGCCCGGAACGGTCGCCACAATGGAGCCCTGGCCATCGGCCAGCGGAACCACCATGCCGCCCGGCTGTACGGAGGCGAGGGTTTCTGGTTCGACCCGCCAGGTGGTCGTCCCGGTTACGTCCACGGCGGTTTCCGGGCCCGCGGGAGTCGAGGTGACTATCAGCTGACGCCGGTCACGGCTTCCCACCATCTTGAGTGATCCTGGTGAGGCCTCCCCGGTGGAGATTTCGATCGCTCCATCCGCTGGGGCCAGGGCCGCAAAGAACAATCCAGCGGCCGCAAGCGTGGGCAAAAAAGACCGGCAGACCAGTCGAGGGGCGATCCGGAAAACCGCGTGCATGGGAATCCTCCGTGGCGCGGGGGTCAGGCCGGTTCAAACGTAAAACACATAGTTTGCCTTCAAACCCTACGTTGCGAAACCCTTTTGAGGAGCATCGCCGCCCCGAAAACCTTCAAAAATGTTGAAAAACTGTCGTTTTGGCCTCCGGTTTGACCGTTTGTGGCCGTTGACGGGGCTGCCGTAGGCTTATCCCAGTTTGACGGGCCCGGGGGTTCGGGACGCAGTAGACCCGTCGGCTGCGGAAGGCCGAAGCAACGGTGCCCAGTGGGGCATCTCCAACCATCGATCTCTTTCCAAGTGGAGAATCGTTTCATGCCTGCACGAGCGAAGTCGAGTCGATCAGACTCCATGTCGAATACCGCACCGCGAGTGGCATCCACGACCCGCAGGTCCTTCCTCGCCCGTACCGCCATCGGCGGCTCAGCGGGATTCTTCGTCGATTGGTCGGGGCGGACGACCGCCATGGCGAACTCGCAGCGGCTGAGGATCGCAGCGGCCGGCGGAACGGGACGCGGGGGGGACAACATCAGGGGATTCGCCGAGGTGGCCGACATCGTGGCGATCGCCGATGTCGATGCCACCCTCCTTGCCAAGGCTGCAGCCGCGCATCCAAACGCCCGCACTTATGCCGACGCCCGTGTGATGCTCGAAAAGGAGGCTGAACGGATCGATGCGGTCTGTGTCTCGACACCCGACCACACTCATGCGCCCCTCGCGGCGATGGCGTTGCGGCTCGGTAAGCCCGTCTACTGCGAGAAGCCGCTCACGCACACCGTTCTCGAAGCCCGCACGCTGGCCGCGCTCGCGGCAGAGCGGGGGCTGGTGACACAGATGGGCACACAGATCCATGCGGGCGACAACTACCGTCGCGTGGTGGAATGGATCCGCTCGGGTGCGATCGGCGAGGTGCGGGAGGTCCACGTATGGTCCAGCGCCCGATACAGCGGCGGCCGTTTTGCTTCCGGTGAGAAGCCGGCGGGGCTCGACTGGAACCTCTGGCTCGGCCCGGCCCCAGAGCGTCCCTACAGCCCCGACGTCCATCCGTTCCAATGGCGGAAGTTCTGGGACTTCGGCTCCGGAGCCCTCGGCGACTTCGGCTGCCACTACATGGACCTGGTCCACTGGGCGCTCGATCTGCGCTCTCCCGAACGCATCGAGGCCGAGGGGCCACCGGTCGACGCCGTCAGCCCACCCGAGTGGTGCATCGTGCACTACGACTATCCGGCTCGTGGCGATCGGCCACCGGTGAAGCTCCACTGGTACGACAGCGGCCGGCAGCCCGCGATGCTCGGCGAGGTGCTTCGAAGCATCCCCACCACCGATGGCAAGCCCATCGAGTGGAAGAGCGGACAACTCTTCCTGGGAAGCGAGGGCATGCTCATCGCCGACTACGGTCGCCATCGTCTGCTACCGGTGGAACGCTTCGCCGACGTGAAGCCACCGGAGAAGTCGATCCCGTCATCGGTCGGACACCATCGCGAATTCGTGGAGGCAATCGTCGCCGGTCGCGACGCGGGCGGTCGCGCCGCAGCCACCACCTGCTCCTTCGACTACTCCGGCAGGCTCACCGAGGCGGTCCTGCTCGGCGTGGCAAGCTACCGGTCCGGAAGGCCGATCGAGTGGGACGGCGATGCTGCCCGCGTGAAGGGATCGTCGGGCGAGTCCTTCATTCACAAGGACTACCGCAAGGGCTGGGCGCTCTGAGTCGCCGGAAAGCCCTCTCGCATGCCGCCGGCTTGCAGCGAACAACACGGCGGAATCGGTGTCGTGCTACCGAGACCGTGAGCATCGACAACCGACGTGAGTCGATTCAGTTCAGTCCGATAGCGGACCGACGAGAATCCGGTCGTTGTCGCTGTCGGCAACATACAGCCTGCCCTGCGGGCCGATGCGAGCACCGTGCGGACGACGCAATTGAGTGTCGCGCCACGTGTCGCCCACCGCCGCCCCCGCCTTCCCTGGCATGCCCGCCACCGTCTCGATCGTGCCGCGGGCGGGATCGTATCGCCGGATGCAATGATTCTCCGTGTCGACGATCAGGAGGCGACCCTTGCGATCCATGACGACGTACTTCGGCCCGGCCAGAAGCGCATCGCGGGCCACGCCGCCATCGCCACCATAGCCGCTCTTTCCCGACGCGTTGACCACCGATCGCAGTTTGCCATCCTTGATCGCTGTCACCGCAT
>JBJTBB010000422.1:0-6082 GCA_046091125.1 Planctomycetaceae bacterium | reverse complement strand
GTATCGAGCGCCCTTCCAGGGATCGAGAACTCCTTCTTGTTCTTGTCGATGTCCGCGATCCGCTCGAGGCCCGGCACGATCGCGGCGATCGCCCGACGGATCGTGCTTGTGTGGGACATGTCGTGCCAGTTGACGGGGCCGCCCTCTCCCAGCACCCGAAGAGCCAGATCGGCGACGATCTCCACCTCCGCCCGCGGCCCGACGTGCCTCGGATTCCCGCCATCGGAGAGGCGGATGTAGCTGAACATGCTCTCCTGCGTGGAGGGCTCCGGCTCCTCGTCGCGGGCGAGCACCGGGAGGATGATCGTCTCCTCCCCACCCAGACCACAGGCGTGGCCGGTGTTGAGCGAGGTGCTGAGATACACGACCGTATCGATCTTCGCCATCGCCCGCTCGGCGTAGGTGGCGTCGGGGCTCGCGCCCCAGAGATTACCGCCGAGGCACAGCGCGAACCGCATCCTGCCCGCATCGGCCGCATCGAGGCACTCGAGCGTGTCGTAGCCCTTCGTGGTCGGTAGCTTCACGGCAAAATGACTTTCGAGCCTTTCGAAGATCGCCGCCTTGAGCGTGGGCGTGACACCCACCGTGCCCATGCCCTGGATGTTCGAGTGCCCGCGGATCGGCTGGAGACCCGCGCCGGGCCGTCCCACCATTCGACGCATCAGCGCCAGTGCCGCGATGGCCTGTACGGTGGCGGCGCCGTGGAGGTGGTGGGTCACGCCCATCGTCCAGGCGAACACGGCCCGCCGGCTCTCCGCATACTGTTCGGCGATATCGTCGATCTCACGCTTCGAGACGCCGCTCTTGGCCGCGATCTCGTCCCAGGTGAGGGTGTCAACCCGAGCCGCGAGTTCGGGCCAGCCGGTGCAATGCTCCCGAAGAAACGGTTCGTCGACGATCGGTTCACCGGCCGCGTTTTGCCCACGCGAGGCCTGCAGCTCCATGAGTCGCTTCATGAGGCCGTAAACGAGCGCAAGATCACCCCCGACGAAGGTCTGGACGTAGGTGCTCGCGATCTCGGCCCCGAAGAACAGCGCCCAGGGATCGCTCGGCACGGAAAAGTTGACGAGTCCCGTCTCGACGATCGGATTCACCACGACCACCTTGCCGCCCTTGCGGCGGACGGTCATCAGCGTCCGCATCATTCGGGGATGGTTGCTCGCCGGGTTGCCTCCGATGAGCATCGTGAAATCGCTCTGCTCCATGTCGTCGAGCTGGATCGTGCCCGCGCCGGTGCCGATCACGCTCGCCAGTCCCACTCCGCTCGCCTGGTGGCAGTACAAGGCGCTGTTGTTGACGTGATTCGTTCCGTAGAGCCGGGCGAAGAGTTGCAGCAGGAACCCCGCCTCGTTGCTCGATCGGCCACTGAAGTAGAAGAAACTCTCCGCCGGCGCAGTCGAGCGGAGGCGGTTGGCAATCCGCTCCATCGCCTCGGTCCAGTCGATCGGCCGGTAGTGCTGCGAGCCCTTTTCCAGGATCACCGGCTGTACGAGCCGGCCCGAGTGCTCCATCTCGCGGGGCGAGAAGCGGCGGAGCTGCGGGATCGAGTACGTCTCGAAGAACGCGGGCTTCACCGCCCCCTGCATGTCGGCGACCATCGCCTGGAACGATTTCTTGCAGACCTCAGGGAAGTGGCCGGCCTCGTTGACCATGCCGCCGGCCTGCCCCCCCATGCCCAGCGCACAGGTCTTGCAGGCGTTCTTCGAGCGCATCGCCTTCCAGAGGGCCCACAGGCCGCCGGCCTCGCGGGCCTTCTTGAAGGTGTAGAGGACGGCCCGCCAGCCTCCTCCCGTCGTCACCCTGCCGAACAATCGCCCCATGGGCCGCACCGTCCTCTTACGAGAGGCTGACCGTCACCGTCTTCGTCTCGAGGTACGAGTCGAGGCCCCGTTCACCGAGTTCACGGCCAAAGCCCGACTGCTTGAATCCCCCGAATGGAGCCGCCGCGTCGAACACATCGTAGCAGTTGATCCACACCGTCCCCGCTCGCAGCTTTCTCGCCATATCGTGGGCCCGACCGACGTCGCGGGTCCAGACGGCCGCCGCGAGTCCGAAGGAGGTGGCGTTGGCCCGCCGCACGAGTTCATCGGCGTCCGAAAACCTGAGCACCGAGAGGACCGGCCCGAAGATCTCCTCGCGGGCGATGGTCATCTCGTCGCGCACGTCGGTGAAGACGGTCGGCTCGATGAAGAAACCGCGGTCGCCGACCCGACTGCCACCCGTCGCACAGGTCGCCCCCTCTCGTCTGCCCGACTCGATGTAGCCCATGATCCGGTCGAACTGGGTGCGATCCACCTGGGGCCCCTGCTGGGTGGCGGGATCGAAAGGATCACCGACGATGCGGCGCCTGCTCATCTCCACGACCCGTTCGACGAATGCGTCGTGGATCGAATCCTCGACGAACAACCTCGAGCCCGCACAGCAACACTGGCCCTGGTTGAGGTAGATGCCCACGTGGGCTCCGGCCGCCGCCGCGTCGAGGTCGGCGTCGGCGAACACGATGTTCGGGCTCTTGCCCCCGAGTTCGAATGACAGTCGCTTGAGGGTGTCGGACGCCTGACGCATGATCACCCGCGCGGTTTCACCCGAACCGGTGAAGGCAACCTTGTCGACGCCGGGGTGCTTCACGAGTCCCGCACCAGCCGTCGGCCCGTCCCCTGGCACGACGTTGATCACACCGTCGGGTACGCCCGCCATCTGGGCCAGCCGCGCGAGCCTCAAGCACGTCAGCGGCGTCTGTTCCGCCGGCTTCATCACGATCGTGCAGCCCGCGGCGAGGGCGGGTCCCCACTTCCAGGCCACCATCAGGATCGGAAAAGTCCAGGGGATGATCTGCCCAACCACTCCAACCGGCTCCCGCCGGGTGTAGCAGAGGTGGTTGCCGTTGATCGGAATCGTCTGGCCGTGAATTTTGTCGGCCCAGCCTGCGTAGTAGCGGAGGCACTCGAGGGCGAGCGGGATGTCGATCATGCGGGAGTCTCGAAGTGGCTTGCCATTGTCGAGTGATTCGAGTCGAGCAAGTTCGTCGATCTCGGCCTCGATCAGGTCGCACAGCCGAAACATGATCCGCCCCCGTTCGCGAGCGTCCATACGGGGCCAGGGACCCGAGTCGAACGCCCGCCTGGCCGCCCACACGGCGGCGTCGACGTCCGCCGTGTCTCCCTCGGCCACCTGGGCGATCACCTGCTCCGTCGCCGGGTCGCACGTGACGAATGTCTTTCCAGATGCCGCGGGCACCCATTCGCCGCCGATGAAGCAGGCAGTCTCGTGAACCCCCGGACTCCCGGCCACGCGAGGGTGCGTGCCCCTGCCGTTCATCAGTTCCTCCAATCGCTGTGAATTGGTGCTCTAACGGGGTGGGGCGAGTGGCATTCCGCCCAATGACCCCCGGGAACCCGTGATCGTCGCAAAATTTGAAAATGGTTGCTCAGCGGAACGTACCCGGGCTACCATGAAGTTTGCAAGGCGTCCGGAATTCGCGCGGTGCGATTCTCCGATCCTTGTCAATGCAGGGTTCGATCCCGCTCGACCGATGGATGACGTCGAGCGGACTCATGATTTACCCTGGAACGGAATAATCCCCATAATCCCCAAGGAGAGAAACATGCGTAGTGCAGTCATGTCAGTGGTCGCCGCGACCATCGTCGTCGTGTCGACGACGGCGGCCTTCGCCGAACTCAAAAGCGGCCCCCAGATTGGTGATGGCGTCGGCGCCTACACGGTCACCAAAATCGCCGGTAACGCCGAAGACGGCATCGACGATGGCCAGCACCTCTGCTACCGCTGCAAGACAGGCGCCCGACCGGTCGTGATGGTGTTCGCCCGCTCCGCCGACGAGAAGCTCGCCAAGATGCTCAAGAAGATCGAGGAGGAGGTCGAGGAGCACCAGGCCGACAAGCTCACCGCCTGTGTCAACATGATCGGAGCCGATGCCTAGATCCTGAAGAAGGCGTCGGCCGACTTCGTGAAGAATCATGGAATCAAGAGAATCGCCTTCGTAGTTCCCGACGAGCAGAAGAATGGACCCGAGAACTACAACCTTTCCCCCGAAGCCGACCTGACCGTGATCTGCTACAAGGCTGGCACTGTGAAGGCCAACCACGCGTTCGCCAAGGGCGGCCTCACCGATGAGAAGATCGACGCCGTGGTCGAGGCCTCCTGCGACCTGGTCGACTGAGCAATCCGTTGTACCGCCCAACAAGAGGTTGTCACCGCGCGTGACATATTCGAGGGCGGGCGTCGTGCCGATGAGTCAACGCGGAGGCCCGGGGTGATCGCCCCGGGCCTCCGCTCATTTTTCAGGCTGCGTGCCATTCGAAGTCGGAGGCTCACAGCATGCTTGCAAACGTCGTTCGACGGCTCTGGCGACTGCTGATCACGCCCTACACGCCTACCGAAGCCGAGCGGACGTTCCTGGATCGTCGCCTCGTTCAGAACACAACTTCTGCCGAGATCGGCGTGGCGGTCCCGTCGGCGGAGGAGGCGCACCGTCTGCTCGGCGTCGATGTCGTCCACCGTGGCATCCAACCGGTTCATCTGCGAATCTTCAATCACGGCATGGTGCCGCTGCGACTTCAGCCGTTGGCCACCGATCCCCGGTACTTCACGCCGCTCGAGGCGTCCGCCTCCTGCCACTTTTCGATTGTCCGCAGGCTGACGGCGTTCGGATTCCTGGGCTGGCTGTTCCTCCCACTCCTGCTCCTTGTGCCGCTGAAGCTCGTCACCGCGCACCTCGCCAACAGGCGGATGGGCGCGTGGTTCCGAAGGCTGGCCTTCCGACTCGGCCCCATTCCTCCCGGCGACTCGCGGGAGGGTCTGCTATTCACGACTCCCGATCTGGGAACGAAGGTCGTCCGCGTACGGCTCGTGCCGACCGTCGGATTCAGCACAACGCCCTCCGATGAGGCGTCGGAGGGTCTGACGACCTCGAACCGCGGAGTCGAATCAGGGGCGGTTGAATGCGACTTTACGGTGAGCGTCCCGGGAATCGCGGCCGACTATCGTCAACGCGACCTGAAGCGTCTCGTACCGGACTCGACGGTGGAGGCCTGCACCCTCACATCGCTCGCCGATCGGCTGTCATCCCTTCCACCGACCACCACCGACGCCAGGGGACGGCGATGCGGCGATCCGATGAACCTCGTCGTCGTTGGTGATTTCCAGGCGATTCTTTCGGCATTCGCGGCGAGATGGGACGAGAGTGAGTCCATCACACCAGGCACCTGTTGGAAGACGGTACGGGCCTTCCTCTTGGGTGCCGACTATCGCTACTCGCCCGTGAGTCCGCTCTACCTCTTCGGACGCAGCCAGGACATCGCCCTGCAGCGGACCCGGCGGTCGATCGACGAACGGCTCCATCTTCGACTCTGGCGGGCGCCGCTCGACGTTGACGGACGCCCCGTCTGGGTCGGCCAGGTCAGCCGTGACATCGGGGTTCGATTCACGTTCAGGGCCTGGAATCTCACGACTCATCGGATCGATCCGGACGTCGACGAGGCCCGTGATTATGTGATCGAGGATCTTTCCCTCGCCGGACGCGTTGGCATGGCTGGCTACGTCGGCGGTGTGAACGTCTGCCTGCCGGACTCGCCCTGCCGGAACCTCACCGGCGACCCCTGGCACTCTGACGGCAATCGGGCGGTGATCCTGCTCGCTCCACCCCGTGGCCCGCCTCGCCATCATCAGTGAACGACCCGCTGACGGTGCCCTCGGCACGCAGTACACTCATGAGCAGAAGGCAGCGTAGCTCAGTTGGTTAGAGCACCGGCTTCATAAGCCGGGTGTCGCCGGTTCAAGTCCGGCCGCTGCTATTCGCAGTTGTGCACGAGACGGAACAATCCCTTCGGGGACCGTCCCGGAGGGCCGACTTTCCCGTCCGTCGCCATGGGCGGGCGGGGCGGCAGCATCCACCGGAACATCGTCGCGGCAACACGCCGCGACTTCTGAAACGTGGTGGGGATGGCCGTGATCGTTACGGACGCACCCCTCAGATTCGTGTGCGGGGGCGATCGTCCCCGCTTGGCCGGCGGCCTCGAGTTCGGCGGCCAACCGTCTCTGGAGGCCCGCGTCGAGGGCGGCCGTC
>JBJTBB010000421.1:0-3015 GCA_046091125.1 Planctomycetaceae bacterium | reverse complement strand
GGAAGACGACCACCGCCGTCAATCTCGCCGCGGGACTCGCTCGGCTCGGTAGGAGAGTGTGTCTTGTGGATCTCGATCCGCAGGCCCACGCATCGCTCCATCTTGGCGTTCGCGTGGCTGCGGGAGAACCAACGGCATTCGACCTGATCGTCGAGGGAGCATCCCTCACCGATGTGCGTCGTGAGGCACGTGACAATCTTTGGATCGTGCCTTCCCACATCGATCTCTCCGCCGTTGAACTCGCTCTCGCAAATCGGATTGGTCGGGAGAGCATCCTTCGGTCATGCGTCGAGGCCGACCCGGCGTGCCGGCTGGTCGCGGACCTCACCGCGGAAGGGTCGGCTGAGGTATTCGACTACATGATCATCGATTGTCCGCCGTCATTGGGTCTTCTCTCGCTCAATGCCATGGCCGTGGCCCAGCACGTCCTACTGCCACTCCAGCCGCATTTTCTGGCACTTCATGGCACGAGCCAGCTACTCGAGACGATCAAACTGGTCCGTGAACACATCAACCCGCGATTAGGGCTGCTCGGGGTCGTTCTGTGCGTGTATGAGGCGGGCACCCGGCTTGCCGCCGAAGTAGGTCGTGATGTCCGGGCTTTTTTCGATTCCTCCACGGGCCACGCAGCCTGGCATCACGCGAGACTCTTTGCGACGCGGATTCGGCGCAATGTCCGGTTGGCGGAGGCTCCGAGCTTCGGACAAACGATCTTCGAATATGCTGTCGCTTCGAATGGGGCCGAGGACTATGCGGCGCTGGCTGCAGAAGTGGAACAAGCCCTTGCGGCTCGAGATGCCGACCATGACACGAAACCACTCGGACTGGCAGCCTGAGCCGGGGGACGCGATACGACCCATGAAGCCATACGCTCCCTGCCAAGGCTCGATGACGTTCGGCAACGTGATGTCCCGTTGCGTGTCACTGTCATTCATGGAGGTTGTGCCATGAGCGGCCTCACGAGACGGTTAATGATGGGTCTGGCGATCTTCCTCCACGTCTGGTTTTCGGTGACAGCATTCGTCCAGGCAGAGGACTCCACGGGATCCGCTCCGAAGCAAGCACAGCCTGCAGAACGCGGCTATCGTCGGCTTGCCCCGGGCGTGCTCACCGAAATCCCCGCACACAAGTCACTCGACGAATCTCTGCAGCGACTCGATCTGCCCAGCATTTCGGGAAAGAAGCCGCGGGACTGGAAGCCGGCCGATGTGCCACCCATGACCACCCTCAAAGGCTTGACGGCGGCGGGCTACGTCTCCAGCCGGGGAGTCTGGTGCCTCGACTTTGCGTTCATGCCTCCACGGTTGATCGACGCCGAAGTCCCAAATCTGTCGCAAGGCAGTCCACCGGCCCCTCAGGCCGAAGGAACGGACGACCCGAGACCGCTCGAGCTTCGGAACCGTTTGACGAGGTTGTGGTATCTCGTCTACCGCGTAAAAAATGTCGCGGGCAGGCGAGTGAGAATCGAGGGTCGGGAGGAGGGAGCCGACGGTCAGCCTTTGGAGACGTTCGAAAAGCCTGTCTCATTCATGCCGCTGTTCATTTTCGAGACCCGCGAGGCCCTCGACGAATTGGAGGGGATTGCAGCCTACCGAGCGTATGCTGATCAGGTCATTCCGGGGGCGGCAGAGGCGATCCGAAAAAGGGAAGGGCCGGGGCCGAAGCTCCATGATTCCGCCTCGATCGCCGTCGAGCCCTTGGAGGTTGGCGAGGAGCGCTGGGGCGTCGCGACGTGGGAGGGCATTGATCCGAGAATCGACTTTTTCTCGATCCTGGTCCGCGGCCTCACCAACCGACTCGAGTACCGTCCCGGAGATGCCAAGAAATTGCCCGAGACCGCTCTTGAGTGCCTCGTCATGGATTTCCGTCGCAGCGGTGATCCACTCGATCTGGATGACCAAGAGGTGATGGTCGGGTACGAGGGTCTGTTTGAGAGGGTGTCGCTTGGAACGACGCTCGTGGATGCGGCCAATCGGGTCCGCAATACTCGCGCAAGGCCACGAGAAGCGCTCAACACCTTGGCACTGGAATGGAGTGACCTCTTGACGCCGGAGCGGTCCGAGAGGGATTCGCTCGAACCCGGTGTCCAGCTGGAGCGAGGAGTTCTCGCCACGGTGGTCGCCCGGATTGCCGCTCAACCGACGCTCGAGACGCGGGGCGCCGTCACGCGGGCTCGCCTCGGGGATGAATCGCAGAAGGTACTCGAGACGGTGACTGCCGCTCTGGTGCAGAACGTGACGGGCAACGGTGGGCAAACGGCATTCGATCTCGAGGGCGTCGATACCCGAACGATTGCGGCCGATCCCCTCAAGGGGTTAGCTGGTGTGCTCGCGGCTCTGGACGGTATCGAACCGATCCAAAGCCGTACGGAAATGGAGCAAAAGCTTTTCGGTAGGGAAGTCTCTCGTGTTCGCATCTTGCAACGCGCAGTCCTTGCGGCGAGGACCGTCGCCGTTCTCGAGAGTGTTGGATTTCTTCTGAAGCCGTTTTCCACCCTTTCACCGCAGGAAGCTTTCTCAGAGGTCAGCCGGCGCCTCGAAACCGAGCCGGGGAAACGGGACACCCCGGCAATTCTGAGGGGGCTCTTCGGGCCCGAGGGCCCGTGGATGTATCGGGATGCGATCCGATCTCACGAGGGAATTGACCACAGGTGGGTCTTTCGATATGAAAGGGAGTAGTTGGACGTGTGATCTCCCGCCAACGGGCGGTGTGTTCGAGGTCGATGGAGTTTGCGGACATGGCTCATAAGAAGGGGCAGGGATCCAGCCGAAACGGCCGGGATTCGAATGGACAACGGCGGGGCGTCAAGAAGTTCGCCGGTGAGCGTGTTCGGGCCGGAGGCATCCTTGTGAGACAGGTTGGCAACCGTTTTCATGCGGGGGCGAACGTCGGCACGGGCAAGGATTACACCCTCTTCGCACTTGCCGACGGGCAGGTTGCGTTTGACCGCAGGGGCCGGCGGGTCAACGTGATCGCCGGCTGACGGCGTGTTCGTCGACCGCGTTCATCTTGAAG
>JBJTBB010000420.1:0-9667 GCA_046091125.1 Planctomycetaceae bacterium | reverse complement strand
CGCTTCGAAGGCCTCGACGTCCGAGGGATCGGGCATGCCCCGCACCAGAACGAGCCTGGCCTGCCGACGGTAGTCGAAAGGGCTGCCGAGTCGACGGCAGATCGCGTTCTCGAGCCCCAGACGCCTGCGGAAAAAACCGAGGGCGGCCTCGTCGGCAGGCCCGGCAACGTCCCGGTCGACCCCCTTCGAAGGCTCGTCCGTTACGTCCGTCGCAGACGAATCCGCTTCGGTGTCCTTCGAGCCGCCCACCGCGAGCGTCGCGCTGGTCAAGACCACGCAGCCCACCGTCGAGAAGAGCGTGTGTCGCAGGACGTCGCCGACATCGACCGGGGCACTCGCCAGTGTGATCCTTTCCCTTCCCCGGCGGCTCCGCCGAGCCTCTACCCACCACACGCTGCCGGGAACACCCTGCGCCAGCCAGGTGCGAACCGTTCCGGCAAGCACCACGAGTCGCTCGGCCGTCGCGAGCAGGTCATGCCGCTCCGAGTCGACCTGGATGTTTTCGGCGGCGCACCGGAGCGCGCGCGCGACTCCTTCCAGCGGTTCGCTGAGCGTATCGGCCACCAGGTGCGGCCGACGGATCCGCCATGGAGAGCCGAATCCGTCGCCTCCATCGCGTCGACTCGTTTCGGCCGTGCGTGCGGCACGAATCGATTCGAAGAATTCGTCCGCGATTCTGCGGCATCGCAGGACGTCCAATTGCATGAGCTTCCATTCAGTCGACCCTGAATCCGCATAGTGGGCGAGCAGTCCGCGGTGAGTGCGTTCGTTGAACAGCTTGCCGAGTGCCCGCTCCACGGCGCCGCTCGAGACTCCGACGCCCATATGTTCCCCGGCGACAGATTCGACCATATGGGCCTCGTCGAACACGACCACGTCATAGGATGGCAGCAGGCTGACACCCGACTGTCGCAGGGCGAGATCGGAAAAAAAAAGGGCGTGGTTCACGACGAGCACCTGCGCTCGCGACATGCGCCGGCGCGCGGCGTAATAGTGACAACGGCCGTGCTCAGGGCACGCCCTGCCCATGCAGTTGCCGGAATCACTCCGCACCTCGTCCCAGACCGATTCCCGGGGGAGGAGCGACAAATCAGATCGCGACCCGTCCGACGTCGTGGCGGCCCACTCTGCGATCTCACGCAGTTCCGCGACCTCAACGGTGTCGTCGAAGAGACTCGCCGAACGCTCCATCGCGAGTGCGAGCCTGCGAAGGCTCACGTAGTTGCCCCGGCCCTTCACGAGCACCGCGGAGAATTCCCGCGGCATGACCGAGGCCACCAGCGGAATATCCTTGGTGAGAAGCTGCTCCTGCAGGGCGATCGTGTGGGTCGAGATCAGGATCCTGCCGGAACGCCGGCGGACCTCCGTGGGTGACGGACCGTCGGCATCCGACTCGTCCTCGCCATCCGCATCGAGAGGGTCGGCCATCCCGGGTTCGAGCCGGTCGGAAGGAGTCTTCGGACCGAGCGATGCCACGGTCTCCTGCTCACCGCCCGCCTGGTCGGCCGTGGCGGCCAAAATGGCCGGAACCAGGTAGGCGAGGCTCTTGCCAACTCCAGTGCCCGCCTCGACCACCGCGTGGCGTCCCTCGCGGATGGCGTGAGCGACCACCTCGGCCATGAGCAGTTGCTGCGGTCGTGATTCCCAGCCGGCGAGGCGGGCGGCAAAGCGGCCGTCGGGCCCGAGGAATTCGGCTGGGGATCCCATGCGGGCACTCTACACCAACCGTTCGATGGGCCCGGGCGACGTCCCCGCCGGGTCGGCGTGGATTTCCGGGACTCCGCCGGTACAACACGATGTACACGGCGTCCGCGTCAACCGAGGTGTCTCGCTCCATGTCCGAATCCCGACCCGAACCGACCCAGCACTCCAAAGCGTGGTCCGGCGTGTTCCGAGAGGCAACCGATGCCCGCATGGAGTGCTTCTCCGAGAGCATCTCCTTCGACCGCCGGCTCGCCCAGGAGGACATCGACGGCTCGATCGCTCACGCCAGGATGTTGGCGGCCAGCGGCCTGATCACAGCGCCCGATGCCGATGCGATCTGCGATGCACTCGAGACGATCCGCCGCGAGATCGCCGAAGACCGCTTCCCTTTCACGGCTGCGAAGGAAGACATCCACCTCCACATCGAGTCGGCACTCACCGACCGCCTCTGCGACGTGGGGCGAAGATTGCACACGGCTCGCAGCCGCAACGATCAGGTGGCAACAGATCTGCGGCTGTATTGCCGCCGAGCGATCGACAGGATCGACGTCGCCGTGGTCGATCTTCAACGTGCCTTTCTGGGGCTCGCCGAACGGGAGCGCGACCTCGTCATCCCGGGCTACACGCACCTGCGACGGGCCCAGCCGGTGCTTGCGGCCCATCAACTGCTCGGCTGGGTCGAGCGGTTCGAACGGGATCGTGCCCGCCTGGCCGACTGCCGTCGCAGGGTGAACGTGCTGCCGCTGGGGAGCGGTGCGATGGCGGGAACGAGCCTGCCGATTCGCCGGGAGCTGGTGCGTGACGCCTTGGGCTTCGAGCAACTCGCCGCCAACAGCGTCGACGCCTCCGGTGACCGCGACTTTGTCTGCGAATTGGCATTCGTGCTGGCGATGATCGCACTCCACCTCTCGCAGTGGGCCGAGGAGTGGATCCTCTGGAGCACCGAGGAGTTCGGATTCCTGCTGCTGCCGGAGCCTTTCTGCACCGGAAGTTCCATCATGCCGCAGAAGATCAATCCCGATGCGCTTGAACTCACTCGCGGCAAGTCGGCCAGGGTCGTCGGGAACCTGCAATCGCTGCTCGTGCTCGTGAAGGGACTGCCGACCGCCTACAACCGCGACCTTCAGGAGGACAAGGAGCCGATCTTCGACTCCATCGACACGGTCGAACGATCGCTCGGCGTCGCCGCTCCGCTCGTGAGCGGCACGCGATTCGATCGGAATCGCCTGACGGCAGGTATCGAGCGAGGACACCTCGATGCGACGAGCCTCATGGAGACGCTCATCGCGGACGGCCTGCCACAACGCTCGGCCCATGAGACCGTCGGACGACTCGTACGGAAGGCGATGGCGAAAGGCGTCGCTCTTGCCGGTCTTTCCGAAGAGGACTGTCGTTCCGAATGTGCCGGATGGAAGGCCTCCTGGCGGGAGTCCCTTGGCAGTTCGCGGGCAGTTGAACGGATGCAGAGTCTCGGCTCGACGGCTCCGGCACGGGTCGCCGAACAACTGAAGGCGTGGTCGGCGAGGCTTTCGGAAAAGAACGGCGGCTAGTCGACCCGCAGCCGCCGCACCCGGCAGCGTTGCTCGACGGGGCCTGGTCGGCTCCGACCCCGCAGGGAACCTCCGACGGTTTACGAACGCATACGGTTGGCGGGAGTGTGATCGTTCGGATTCTCCGCTGGTTTCCTCAGGCTGCCAGGGGCTTGTCGCAGGTGATTCGCTCGAGACGACTCGTCGGCATGGCAAGGAATTGCCTTGGGACCGCGGTGATGTCCGCAGTGGTCCTCGCGTGTCCACCTGACGCATTCAGTCAGCCGGCTCCGGCGGTGGCGGCGGCCGGACCACAGCACACTTCAATAGGTCCGCTCGACCCCCTGGCTCAGGCGGTCGTCGACTCTCTCATGGAGCCCGCGCCGGAGGAGCCCGACGAACTGCTCGAGTCCGCCCTCAGGGCAGCCGACGTCGAAGCGATCGGCGTCGCCGCACTGTTTCTCCGCCAGCTCGCCGATGCGGTGACCGAAGCTGGAGAAGCGAGGGGTGAACTCCTTGCCGACCTGGGTGAACGTTTCGACGACGGCTCGCTCGACCGCATGCTGCGACTCATCGCCGAGGCGACGCCATCCGATCGCGAGGTCGCCATCGCTCTCGTCAGGGCGATGCGGTCCGCCACGGCGGCCCGCCGCGGTGATCCCGCGAGGATTGCGGCCGCCATTGAGCGGCTCGACTCGGACGACTTCTCGATCAGGTCCGATGCCGCCTCCACGATCGCCCTCGCGGGAGTCGACGCGCTGCCACTGCTCCTGTCTCTCCTCGACAAGTCCTCCGACGCCGGTCGTCTCGCCCGTGAACTCGTGGGCCTGCTGGGATACGAGGGCGTGGAGGTCGCGCTCGGGATCCTGGGCTCGCCCGATGTCGACGCCTGGCCTGCCGCCATCACCGCGATCGGGCTTCTCGAACCCGATGCGGAGCGGGTCATACCGTACCTGCTCGCGCCCGCCCTCGTGTCGGACACTCCTCCCGCTGCACGGGAAGCCGCCAAGAGACTGCTTCGGGAACTCTCCGGTGCCGTGCCACCTCGCGAGGTCGCCATCGACAGACTGGTTGAGTTACTCGATCGTCATGTCTCGAAGGACGGTCCTGCACGCTCACCACGGTTCGATCGCGATGGATGTCAGGAGACGATTGAAATCCATCCGCTCTGGGATCCGGCCGCCCGCCGGGTCGTGCGACCGGCGATCACTCGCCGCCAACGCGCGCTCATCGACGCGAGACATCTGGCGAGAGATCTCACCGCCCTCGGACGGGATGACCAACGGAGCGTGCAGGCCGTGCTCCTGGCACAACTGGAGGTAGCCGCCACGATGACGGGGCCTGAACGGCCGATTCCTTCCGAAGCGGCGAAGGCGGCCCTATTGGGGCCAAATGGCATCGACGAGTCGTTGGTGGCCAATGTGCTGGAGGCTGCCATCGACAAACGACTCTTCGATTCGGCCGAGGCGGCCGCCGGCGTTCTGGGAGAGCCCACAGGGGCCTCCCGCACGCCCGGGATCGACCGGGCCCTCGTCATGGCCCTCCGCTGCCCAGATTTTGACGTGCGCTTTGCCGCCGCACGCGCCATGATCCGCCGCGGAAGGCTTCCGTTCGACGGCGCGAGCTTCGTGATGGAGACACTTTTGACAGCGGCGACATCGCGCGGTGTCGACAGGGCGGTGATCCTTCAGCCGTCGTTGGAGGACGGCCAGCGGGTGGCGGCGGAGATCGCATCGCTCGGCTACCGGACGACCAACGTCTCCACACCGAAGAAGGCGATCGTCGCGGCTCGTGAGAGCTGCGACACTCGATTGGTGATCGTCGCCGCGCGATCGGGTACACCCTCGGCGATGGAAACGGCACAGCTGATCTCCAGGATTCCCTCGGATGAACCGATCAAGGTCGTCATCCTCGTCGATCCATCCGATCGTGGAGCCGAGTTGTTGGCGGCAGGACTGTCTCCGGATGAGGCGCCACCATGCGTGCGGACACTCTGCCGCTGCCGTTCGGAAGGGCGTTGCCCACCCGGACCGTTGTGGTGGCTCCACGAGGACCTCGATCTCGACGACTGCGGGCCAGTGACGATCGTCGACGACATCGAGGGCATCTTCGAGGCTGGCGCCCTCGAGGGACGTCCCTTCGGCCAGGTGCTCTCGCCGCTCGACGAGGAGAGGCGGCATGCGGCCCGCGAGGCTCGATCAATCCGTGCCGGGCGTCGGCTCGCGCGAACAGCCGAGGCGCTCGAATTGCTGGCCATCCTCGGCGACGAGGGGACGGATGTCTCGAAGGCCATGCCGACCGCCCTCGACTCCATCGCCGAGCCCGGACTCGCCGGTCCGGCGATGCGGCTGCTGGCCCGCGTCGGTAGACCCCGGGCCCAGGACGAACTCCACGCCATCACGGTCGGCGACTCGGGTAACGAGGGCCTGCGGCAGGCAGCCCTGGATGCCTTTCGCGAGAGCGTCGGCCGATTCGGAACGCTGCTGGACTCGAGAACCCTGCTGGCCGATCACCGTCGGTACACTTTGCGGAACAGCCCAGAGGACGATCGCTGGCTCCGCGAGGTGCTCGACACGGTCGAGCAGCCAGACGGGCCGGCCCGTGAGTAATGCTTCGCAACCGCGGTGACGACGCCATGACCGACCCGCGGGAACGCGCGGTTCTCAGGAAGACCGTTCCCGAGGGTGCCGCTGCGTCAGCCCCGATCTCCGGGGTGGTGGGAAATGGCGCCGCGATGAGCGAGGTCTACTCGATGACGCGACGCGTCGCCGTGACCAACGCGTCGGTGCTCCTCGTCGGCGAGACGGGAACGGGCAAGGAGCTGATCGCTCGGGCGATCCACGAACTCTCCCCCCGTGGCAGCGGCCCGTTCGTACGAGTGAACTGCGGCGCCCTTTCCGAAAGTCTGCTCGAGAGCGAACTCTTCGGCCATGTCCGCGGGTCCTTCACCGGCGCCATCGCCAACCGGACCGGCCGCTTCGCCGCCGCCCACACGGGCACCATTTTTCTCGATGAGATCAATTCCACCACCCCCAAGCTGCAGGTCAAGCTTCTGCGGGTGCTGCAGGAACGGGAGTTCGAGCGTGTCGGAGACACCGAGACGATCCGGGTCGACACACGAGTCATCGCGGCGAGCAACCGCGAATTGCTCGATGAGGTGGCCAAGGAGACGTTTCGCGAGGACCTCTACTATCGGCTGAACGTCGTGCCCATTTACCTGCCGCCACTTCGGCAGAGGAGGGACGACATCCCTGCACTCGTGAGCCACTTTCTCGAGCACTACAACGAGGTCAACGACCGCTACGTGGTGCACATTCATCCCGAGGCCCTCGAGACGCTCGTGCGGTACCACTGGCCGGGCAACGTTCGGGAACTGCAAAACGTCATCGAACGTTGCGTCGTGCTCGCCACCGGCGATGAGCTGACCGTCGACCTGCTTCCGCTGGCCGTCCGCGGCGGCGGACCCGCCCCGAGCGTGCCGGGCCGTGGCGGCGACCTGGACAGCCTCGCACGGCAACTCGTCGAGGAGGGTCTCAACACCGCTGCCTCGGACGACGACGCGCTCTTCGAGCGGATCGTCAGTCGAGTGGAACGCGAACTGATCGCGCAGATGCTGGCGGTCTGCAACGGGGTGCAGTTGAAGGCAGCGTTACGACTGGGCATCAATCGCAACACTCTTCGCAAGAAACTCCTGGAGCACGGTCTCGAGGAGGGAGAGTAGGCGAGTAACCCAGCCGTCATAGAGGATGGCTGTCATACCGAATCGTCGATGGTCGTCTCCCCGACTCGGATCACCTCGGAAAGCCGCCACTGCCACGAGGGCTCAGCCGCGGCACCGACCCTTCCGACTGGCGACGCGTCACTCTGAGGCGTTCGACGCTCCGGCGGTGTACGTCGGCAGGTAGCGGTAGGGCACTTCGAGCGCGAGAAGGTGCAGCGCCGTGACGTAGACGCGGCCCGCGTACCGTCCCCAGCGGTCGGGTTCGGGACCACCCGCATCCCAGCTGCCGGCCTTCGGTCCGGTCGTCTTCTGATTCGGCTCGAGCGCATCAATGAGACCGCGATACCAGTTCGTCCATCCGCTCCCGCCGGTATGGACGAGCACCTGCGATGCGTAGTACCAGAGGTAACAGTCCCGCTCGGATGAGCCACTCCCACGGTACGCCGGAATCTGGGCCTCGAGCAGCCTTGCGGCCTCCTGCACGCCGACGTCATCGACGGGAGTGCCGGTATGCAGCCGCATGAGCGTGGCGACGGCGATCATGGTGAGCACGGACAGTGGCCGCGTCCGCTGCGAGGGATCGAGAACGTTGTAGTGGTACGGCGCCGCCTGTGACCCGGTGGCCGAGGCGTCCAGGAGCGCCCGCACGCCCGTCAAGACCTCCGGCTCGATCGGCAGTCTCGAGAGTTGTCCCGATCGCATGGCCACGAGCATCCACGCACTCACCGAGAGATCGGAATCGACACGGGGCTGATACCGCCAACCGCCCCGCGAGGGGTGCTGGGCGGTGGCGACGAACCGGCAGGCCTGTTCCGCGGCTAGACGGACCGTCGGATCGCCGGTCATGCCATAAGCCTCACAGATTGCCATCGTGGCGATGGCGTGGCTGTACAACCATGCCGAGCCGTTGGACACGTCGTCGGCAGCCGTGATGTAGAGGTCGCCATCGGCCCGCTGCGAGGTCAACAGAAAATCGAGTCCACGACGGACCGTCTCGTGATGCGGTCCATCGAAGTGATCGTGGCCAGCTCCCAGGAACGCCAACAGCGCAAGACCGGTGGCCGCGGAGTCACTCTCGAGCGTTGACGTGTCGTCGGCTGAGGAACCGGCGAACTGTCCGAGCCTCCAGCGGCCGTCTGGTTCCTGGGAACGGGCGAGGAACGCGAGGCCCCGTTCCACCATCGCGTCGGCCTTTGATTGCGCGGCCTCGCCTGCAAGAGGCTCTCGCCGGCGCCTGCGGCCCACGAATGCCTCGGCCACGTTTCGGACCCGGCCATCCACCGCACCGGCCGCCGCGGCGACCCTTTCGAGCGGCCCGGGCGATCCCTTCCCGTTTGAACCGCTCGATTCCTCTATCCGGTCCCCTGCACCAGTCGCCGAGCGGCCGGCTCCATCTCCGGACGACCGGGCAAACCCACCAGCAGCGCGCGCCGCCAGCAGGCTGCGGATGCCGGAGACGTCGGTTCCCACCACGGACAATCCGTCGTCATCGCCCGCGCCGCCCGGATCACCCTTCGGCAGACCACTCGCCCGCCCAATCGCCGCGGTCGAATCGCGCGCGGCTCCGGCACCGTTTCGCCTTCGATCGGCCGCTCGTCCGATCGACATGGGGCTCGCGGCCGCTCCACCGTTTTCACCGGATCCCCCGCCTGCGGCTCCTGCTGCCGCTGCAACGCCGGTGGTGTCGACCTGAGCCCGTGGCGATCCGGAAACACCTGAGCCGACGCTTGGCGTGGCACGGCCCGGGACACCGGGAGTCGCGACGGTCCGGTTTTCCCCCCCACCCGTCCGCATCCCGTCATCTCGTTCGGAGCGTTCGGCAATCGCCGTCGTGCTGGCGGAGGGACCGGCTCCAACGCCGGCCGCGGATGACGCGATAACGAGGCTCTCACCGCTCGTCACGGCAGACCCGCTCGTGGATCGCGAGCCCCGTTGACCGCCAGTCGCTGGGGCCACCATGGAACGGTCACTCGTCGGGGACTGGTCTCCTTCGCCACCGCCTGGCGTGTTTGCCACGGCGAGCATGTCGACGTTCGCACGTGCGGCTGATGAGGACGGTGTGGAAGCCGTCTGTCGTGATGGTGTCGTGACACCGGATGTCCGTGCGGTGATTCGTGGACTGTCCTGGAAATCCGAACGTGTTCGCTCGCGGCGGTCCGACATCGCCGCGAGCATCCCGCGCGAGGCTGTATTCGACTCTCCGGGCTCGACCGGGCCCTGCAATGAGTCGGCTGTGCGATCGACCGCACGATCCGTCGATGATTGGGACCTCACGCGCGCCTGCGGAGTCGCGACGACGGCTTTCGCCTCGTCTGCCGGAACGAGTGCCCGAGCTGACTCGTCGGCGACCGCCTGCGATCGGGCGGTGGCGGGAGGTGCCGGCGAGGACCGAGCGATCGACGTCACGGCCGGGTTCGTCGATGGGACGCTTGCATCGCCCCGCTCCGATCGCTCCCTGCCCGTTTCCAGAGGAGCCGCCAGACGGGCCATGAGCGCGACTTCCCTCGGCCTCCAGGGTTGGGCCGTTCGGCCGGGCTCGCCTCGCGGTGCCGCGATCGCGGCGGGCGTCGCCGCAGGGGTCGCCTCGACGACGGAGACGGCGGTCGGTGCCACCACGGGTCTGGCCACCGTCGTATCCGTAGCCGGCTGAGGCCGCTGCGAGTCGATCGGGGTCGGAGACTGTTTCTGCATGTCATCGCGTGACTGCTCGACC
>JBJTBB010000419.1:0-3502 GCA_046091125.1 Planctomycetaceae bacterium | reverse complement strand
TTCAGGTGGTTCGCACGGGTTCATCGTCGGCCATGTCGTCCCGGAGGCCGCAGAGGGCGGGGCGATCGCGCTCGTAGAGGACGGTGACGTGGTTGTGATCGATTCAGACCGCTGCTCCATCAACGTGAAGCTCTCTGATGCGGAGTTTGCACGACGACGCGATTCATGGAACCCGCCTCCTCCAAAAGTCACGCGAGGGGTGCTGGCGAAGTACGTGCGGTGCGTCTCTCCTGCATCCGAGGGTTGCGTGACGGACGAGTGAGGGCCACTCTCCGCCTCGGGTGGCAATCCGATCGACCGCGTCATCCCTGAAAGGCCGCGGTCACATCGGTTTCGGCAGCGACTCGATCGGAATTGGCGGGCCGGGGGCGATGACGGCCCCCGGAGGCAGCTGCTCGGCTGGTATCGCCCGTGGCGTCGGCATGCCCGAGCCCATCGTGGACGGCACTGTCGTGGACTCAGGGGGCAGGTAATAGGGCTGCGTCGACGAGGCCGGCCCTCCCAAGGCGGCGAGCGTCTTCTCGACGATGCGTCGCTCGAGGAGCGCGTCACGGCCGACAAAGATCCATCCGGCGTTCCGCGTTGGATTGGCGACCGGTCTGGGCTGCTCGCCGATCTGCTCGCCGAGGGTGGGGAGCGGAGATCCGTAGCGGTAGAGTGAATCATCGTTGCGGAAGGACGCGCCGCCGGTCGTGGCCTGCATGGGTCGAGGAAGGTTCTCCAGTTCCTTGAGAACCTCGACGTCGATCCGCCAACCGGCCGGATCGGGCGAGAGTCGGACCGTTGACGTCCTTCGAATCGATTGCAGTGTGCTCTCGAGCCGTTCGTGAAAACCCACGGAATCGCCTCGCCAAGGCTCGAATAAGGTCGCCCCAGTTTGAGGAAAGGTGTCGATCCTTCCCTCCGTGGGCACGCCGTCCGAAAAAACGACCCTCTGCTCGGACTCGATCTTGAAGAAGACCTCCCCGACATCCACGCGTCGCTTCCAGACGATTTCAGCGTCGATCGGCGGGATCACCACAGCTGTGGGTGGTGAGGATTGGATGACGGGAGCGGCGACGGGGACGGCAATGGGTTCCTGAGCCATGAGCGCCGGGGCGACGAGCAGTATCGCGAGGAGAATCCAGGCGATTGGGTGCCACCTCGTCCTAGACGATCGGCCGCACGAAGGCGTGCGATGCATGGGATCCTCTTGAGCAGACCGAGGGGACCATTCCGTGCAGACACTCCAAAAAAATACCTCGCGACGCAAGGCCGATTTCCACGGTATCCGTCGACTCGCCCGCCAGAGGCTAGTCGGCCGGTGGCGTCCGGGGCTTCGGTCAGCTCGCTCCGAGCTGTCCACGAAGTTCGTCGAAGCGGTCCTGGAAGCGGGAATGCGAGGCATGCAGGTGTTCGCCCTGAGTGATGAAGCGAATACCGGCCCTGGAGCGGATGCCCTGCCCTCGCAGGAGATCCTCGAAACAGTCGAGATCGTCGGAGTAGACGACCAGGAGTTTGTGCTCGTCGAGCTGCACCTCAATCGGACGTTCGGGGTGCATGACCGCTATACCTGTGCAGCCGTCGTCAACGAGGAGTTCCTCGAAGTCCCACAGCGCGCTTTCGAGAATCATTCGTTCGATCCCTTCCCGCAGATAATCGTGGTGGCGGCCATAATCAGCCTCATGGCTTGATTCCAATACGACATCGCAGGTCGGCCCGATGGGTTCCAGAAGGGACATGAATGTTTCAAAGAGCCGTTCTGCTGAAACGGACGCAATCATCGCGGGCAGTCGGCTTCCACTGCGTTGGTCGACATAGGCATCGAGGCGATACCCCTCGGTCGGATCAATGCCCCCCTGCCAACCCGGTCGAACCGCCCGTGTCAGGGTGAATTCCGCCGAGCATGGTCCGGGCCCTGCCGATCGCGGGCTCCCGCCCCTGGGCGTGGTTCCAGGTGAAATGTGGGAAAAAGACGGCCGGGCGGGCGGGAGATTGTCGAGAAAGCGCATGGTGAGACGGGACCCGAGGAGGCGATCGATCGCGGAACTGTCGCGATGCCCTCAACCCTAGGCCACTTCTGGGCGCCGTGCGGCGGGAGTGGATTGTCAGTCCACGGGCTGGAACGCATAATCGTCGGCTTTCCCCGCAGCCCCGGAGGCGTCATGGAAGGAAAAATCGTCGCCCGCGGCATCACGTTCGACGACGTGCTTTTACTCCCCGGCTATTCGGAGGTCGTTCCGGCCGAAGTTGACGTTAGCACGGTGATCACGCGGGGGATCCGCCTAAATATCCCGATCGTCAGTTCGCCGATGGATACGGTGACCGAGTCGGAGATGGCCATCGCCCTCGCTCAAGAGGGGGGGTTGGGCATAATCCACAAGAACATGTCCATGGAGCGACAGGCCGAGGAAGTTGACAAGGTCAAGCGAAGCGCCAACGGCATTATCTTCGATCCGGTCACGTTACCCCCGACGGCAACGGTCGCCAGGGCCCGTGACCTGATGAAGCAGTCGAACATCTCCGGAGTGCCGATCGTCGACGATGCTCGTAGGCTCATGGGCATCATCACGCGACGCGATTTGCGTTTTCTTGAAAGCGGAGACATCCCGGTGGCGTCGATCATGACGGCATCCGGACTCGTGACCGCGACCGGCGAGGTGACTCTCGAGGAAGCAGAAAAAGTGCTCATGGCCAACAAGGTCGAGAAGCTTCTGCTCGTCGACGATCGAAATGTCCTGACGGGGCTCATCACGATTAAGGACATCGACATGATGAAGCGGTTCCCGCGGGCGTGCAAAGATCCGCAGGGGCGTTTGCGGGTCGGGGCCGCGGTAGGAGTTCGAGATTTTGAACGGGCTGCGGCATTGATTGCCAAGGGGGTCGTCGTGTTGGTGGTCGACAGCGCCCATGGTCACTCCGCGAACGTCATTGACACGGTTTCGGAGATCAAGCGACGCTGGGAGATTCAGGTGGTCGCGGGCAATGTGGCGACGCGGGAGGGCTGTCGGGATCTGGTCAAGGCAGGGGCTGACGGCGTCAAGGTCGGCATCGGTCCCGGGTCAATCTGTACGACCCGTGTGATCTCCGGCGTCGGTGTGCCCCAGATCACGGCGGTTTGGGAGGCTGCGCAGGAGGCGGATCGTGCGGGGGTGCCGGTGATCGCGGACGGCGGTATTCGCTACTCCGGCCAGACCGTCCTGTACCAGGGCCGTACGTTCAAGTCGTACAGGGGCATGGGGTCCCTTGGGGCGATGGTGCAGGGTTCGAGCGAGCGGTACCGCCAGGCGGTCGCTGGCCGAAGCGGCGACAAATTGGTGCCGGAGGGGGTCGAGGGGCGGGTGCCGTTCAAGGGGTCCTTGAGCGCATTCGTCTATCAGCTGGTCGGTGGATTGCGTGCCGGAATGGGCTATTGCGGGACACGCGAGATTGCCGATCTGAGAAGGGATGCTCGTTTCATCCAGATTTCCGCCGCTGCCGTTCGTGAGGGACATCCCCATGACATCGTCATTACCCAGGAGGC
>JBJTBB010000418.1:0-4583 GCA_046091125.1 Planctomycetaceae bacterium | reverse complement strand
GGCAGCAACTCGATCGAAATCAGCACCTCCGGCATCACGATCAACGGGATGAACGTCACCATGAAAGGCAGCATCGCCGACGCCTTCACGGTGGTCTGCGCGCCCTCCACCGTGGCGGCGAGGCTGCCTTTCATGGTGACGTTCATCCCGTTGATCGTGATGCCGGAGGTGCTGATTTCGATCGAGTTGCTGCCGACCTTGAGCGTGATCGACTGCTGCCCCTGGATGGTCCAGCTCGTGGCCTTCATCGTGCCGCTGCCCGACTTCACCTGCACGGAATGGTCGCCCGACTTCACGGTGAGCGTGTGCCCGTCGCCGATCGTGTTGGTCTGGCTGCCGCCCACGGTGACCGTGTGCTTGCCCTTGGTGACCTCGAACGTGGCGTTGCCCTTGCTCACGGTAAACGTCTCGTCGCCAGTCGAGACGGTCGTTTTGTCGTCCTTGTAGTCCGTGAGCGACCGGCTGCCATCAGCGCAGCCGCTCGCTCCCACCTCCTCGGTGAGGTTGTTGTAGATCTTCACGGTCCGATCACCCTTGTTCTTGGTGTCGAATCCGACCTGCAGGGTGTCGTCGTTCTCGACCACCCGCGTAAAGTCCTTCTCCGCGTGGAAGGTGACGAGTTCCGAGCCCTTTGTGTCGTCGAAGATCAGCTGGTTGGCGTTTGCGGTCTCGCCTTTCTTCGTACTCCGCGTCTGCAGGCCGCTCTGGGCTGCCTTGCCGGGGAGCGTGAAGGGGGGCTTGTTTTGGCCGTTGTAGACCACGCCCGTGACCAGCGGCCTGTTGGGGTCGTCGTCGAGGTGCGACACGACCACCTCCATGCCGACGCGGGGCAGAAACTGCGCGCCGAACTGCGGGCCGGCCAGCGACTGGGCGACCCGGATCCAGCAGGAGCTCTGCTCGTTGTTCTTGCCGTAGCGATCCCAGTGGAACTGCACCTTCACGCGGCCGTACTCGTCGGTGTAGATCTCCTCGCCCGAAGGGCCGACGACCATGGCCGTCTGCACCGTGCCCGCGGGCCAGGGGGTGGCTCGCCGCGGCCGCCAGGGCGTGTCGGAGGGGATGCACTCGAATGAATTTTCGTATTCGAACGCCCGGTCCACCTGCCCCGAGGTCTGATAGGCCCCGCGGTTGCCCGCCCGGTGGGAGACCTTCACGAGCAGGTATTTTTTTCCCTTCTCGGCGGGGTTGGGATGCGTTCCGATCGAGAATGTATACCCCGGCGAAAACGTGCGGCAGGTGCTCACGCCCGCCGCCGTGCTCGCCCGCACCTCCTCCGCTTCGATCCGCCACTTGCCCGACGATTCGCCGTCGGGCTTCTTCGTGTATTCGCCGGGATAGTCGAAGAGCTCGGCCTTGTCGGCGCCGGAGTAGGGGCTCTTCCCCTTGCTGGTGACGAGCAGGTCGGTCGTGGGCTGCTCGAAGTTGTAGTCGGTCTGGGCGTGCTTGCCCGGCCGATACTCGTAATCGTGCTGCCACTCGAGCAGTTGCCCGGGCTTGTCGGGCGACGAAAACGACTGCACCGAATCGACCGTCGCGTCGCCGCAGGCCGTGAATGCGGAGTTTGCGTCGGACAGCACCATCTTCAGCGAATTCTGGCCGTGCTCGAAGTGGTAGCCGATCCCCTCGCACTCCATCAGCCGGTGCACGAAGGCATGGTCGGTCTCCCGATACTGCACGCAGTATTCCCAGGGGGAATGGGAGCCCGTGATCTTCTTGGAGAGCGTGATCTCGCTGAAGTCGCCGAGCACGGCCGAGAGGACGTCGGGCACCGACTTTTCCTGGAAGATCTTGCAGTCGCTCGTGAGCGTCGTGAACCACAGCCCGGGCACCACCTCCAGCCGCCAGCGGGTGAGCTCGTCGTCACGGCCGACCCAACTGAACCGGCTCACATAGCCGCAAAACCAGCGCGGCGAACCGTCGGCCTGGTTGACGCGGAAGCTCACCTGCTTGCCGACGAGTTTCTTCTCGTCGAGACTGTCGTCGCGGCCGCGGCAGGCGAGGCGAAACAGGAACATCCCGCCGAGCGATTCCTCGCCGGTGAACGACTCGAGCAGCAGTTTGTCCTTGCCGAGGGGGGTCTCGATCGCGAGCGGCTGCCCGTCCTGCGTGAACGACGCCATGGCTCACCCCGTTTCGTTCATTTGCCGCCCGAGCCGATCGAGAAGGAGTCGGTGACCTTCCCCTGGCTCGCGCCGGTGGGGCCGAACTTGGTGTAGGTCCAGGTGACCTTCGTGTAGGTGAAGGTCACGCGCTCGGTCGGGGGCTCGCTGAACACTTCAATGTCATACCCCGTCACGATCGCGTTCTCGAACTCGTAGGCCAGGTAGGGCTCGAGCCCGCCGGCGACGGCCGTGCACATCTCCGCCTTCACCTTCGCGATCTTCTGGCCCGTCGCGCAGGCCTTCTGGATCTTCACCGACGCGCTGTCGAGATCCTTCACGACCACAGCGTTGCCGACCGCGGTCGCCCCGAGAGCCCGCTCGCTCTGCTCGAACCCGCCCGTCGTGCGCGAGAGCGGCGCCGAGAACGACTGCATCAGGCTCCAGCCCTTGTGCTTCGAGTCGGTGCTCTCCCCCTCGAAGTCGCCAAATTTCGCAAACCCGTTTCGTGATGCTGACACGACAACCTCCCTTCAGGCTCGAGGGCTCCGGCGGAAATCCCGCCCGAGCCCCAGGTGCCGTCTTGCACCGTCGCAGGCGGCCGAACGCTACGACTTGTTGGCGCCCAGCTCGTACTTGGCCTCGACGTTCCCCTTCTTTGAACCGTTCTTGGGGTCGTACTCGGTGTAGGTGTACGTGATCTTCGTGAAGTTCACGCTCACCTGCTCGCTGGGCAGCGGCTCGCCCGAGGCGTTGCCATGCACGGAGTAGCCGGTGAAGATCACGTTCTCGAGCGCCCACTTGAGGTACGTCTCGGTCTTGCCGCCCATCGTCGACGTGAATTCCACCGTCACCGCCTTGTTGAACTTGCCGAGAGCGCACGCCTCCATCAACTTGGGCGACGACTTGTCGAGCTGACGCACGAAGCTGATGTCGCCGAGCGACGTCTCGCCCTTGGTCCGCTGCTGATCGACCGCACCGCCCGGGATCGAGCGAAAAATGGGCAGCGAGGCGGAATCGGCGATGATCCACTTCTGGTGGTTGGAGTCGGTCGACTCGCCGTCGATCCCGTCGATCTTGATGTAGAGTGCCATGGAGTTGTCCTTTCGTGCGGCGAGAGGGTTTCAGGGAAGGCGCTGCTGTTCAGGAGCCTGCCGTGCCGGTCGACGCCACTCGCCATGACGCCTGCCAACACACAATTGTCGTACGGATGCCGAAAGTTTTGCGTGGGGGGTTTTTCCTGCGGTTTTTTCCAGACAAAACCTGCTTTCAGCGGATGTCGTAGGTGAACACGGCAGCTGCCGGGTCCCACCCGACGTGGACGGCCTCCACGGCGGCCCCCTCGGCCATCCGGCCCAGGAGCCGTGTCGATAGTTCCGGCAGCATCGTGCCGGAAAGCACGCGGTCGATCACACGGGCCCCGCTGTCCACCTCGTGGCAGCGGTCGACGACGGCCGACACCACGTCGGCGGACCAGCCAAACCCGGCCTTGTAGGCCGACTGGAGCCTCCGCTTGATCGCCCCCAGCTTGAGTTCGCAGATCGACCGCATCACGTCGTCGGGCAGGGGGTAATACGGGATCGTCGTCAGCCGGCCGAGGAAGGCCGGCTTGAACACCTTGAGCAGGTCGTCGCGCAGGGCCTCGCCGAGCGCCTCCGGCGCTGGCCGCGGGTCGGGATCCGAGCAGAGGTTCATCACCGTGTCGGGGCCGGCTTAGGGGGTCATGATGATCACGGTGTTCTTGAAGTCGATGTCGCGGCCCTCGCCGTCCTTCATGCTTCCCTTGTCGAACACCTGATAGAAGATGTCTTGCACGCCCGGATGGGCCTTCTCCATCTCGTCGAGCAGGATCACGCCATACGGCCGACGCCGCACCGCCTCGGTGAGCACGCCGCCCTCTCCATACCCCACGTAGCCGGGCGGCGATCCCATCAGGAGCGACACCTTGTGCTCCTCCTTGAATTCGCTCATGTTGATCACGGTCATGTGGGATTCGTCGCCGAAGAGCAGTTCGGCGAGGGCGAGGGCCGTCTCGGTCTTGCCCACGCCGCTCGTGCCGGCGAGGAGAAACACGCCCGTCGGCCGCTTGGGATCGGTGAGCCCCGCCCGGGCCGTCTGGATCCGCTCGGCGATCGCCACCAGCGCGTGCGACTGGCCCACGACCCGCTCCTCGAGGTGCTGCTTGAGGTCGAGCACGCCGCGAATCTCATCCGACACCATCCTGCCCACCGGGATCCCGGTCCACGCGGCGATCACCTCCGCGATGGCCTGCCCATCCACGCACGGGCTCACGAGCGGATGCTCGCCCGGCAGGGTTTTCAATTTCCGCTCGAGCGATACGAGCTCCACCCGGCGTTTTTCGATGTCTGTCGCCGCCGCGGGCGGCTGGCCTTCCGCCGCCTTGAGCGCCGCGACGAGCGTCGACCGCTCCGCCCGGATCGCGTCGACGAGCTTCGATTCCTCGGCGAACCGCCGCTCCAGGGC
>JBJTBB010000417.1:0-4050 GCA_046091125.1 Planctomycetaceae bacterium | reverse complement strand
GTTGACGCCCCCCTTGCGCGCAAGACTGCAATCGCGATCAGCATGGCCTCCGAGAAGACGAACGTGACGATCGCGAAAGTCGAACGTTCGAGGCGACGCGTACATGCCGCCAGTCCCGCTCCGACGAGAGCCGCCGCGAGGCCCGCCGAAACGACGGCCCCGAGTCGGGACGGCAACGACGGGTTCGACAGTCCATGCGCAATTGCCCACCCCAGACTGAAGAACCCTGGCACGCCGAGGTGGAGCAGTCCGACCCAACCGGCGCCAGCTCCGAGCGCCATGAGCAGCAATCCGATGGTGGGAACGGCGAGGATCCAGCCTTCGGCCGAGGGCACGAACACGTAGAGGATGGCGAGCAGCGAGCACGCCACCCAGCCAGCCCTCCGCGACCGGACGACGTCGTCGACGAATGACCAACCTGTGCTCTTGGATGAAACCGACGACTGCTCGTTGCATGGGACAAGAGCCGCCCACGAACGCGTGTCCACGACGCGTTCCTCACGATTTCCGGGGGGGAACCATCCTGTCCCGGGCGTCACACGCCCCAGGAAACCCCGCGGGGCCACGACGATCAGAACCACCAGCAGGAGGAATGTCATCGGCCACGACCACTCGATTCCCACGAATCCACCGGCGACGGAGTGCAACATACCGATGACAAGACCCCCGACGATCGCCGCCCGGATTCCCCCGAGGCTTGCGATCGCTGCCGCCAGAAGGGCCTTCGATCCAATGTGTGAACCGGTGGCCGACGTGATCGTGGAGAACGTGAGTGCAACCACGGCTCCCACCGTGCCGGCCAGCGCACCGCTTGTCAGGAAGTTCCAACGGATCGTGCGATCGATCATCCCGTCCCGTTCGCCGATCGTGAAAGCCGACACCGTGTCACGCGGAGCGATGGCGGGCAGAAGCCTCCGACGGATCATCCAGACTCCCGTGAGCACGGCGACTGCGGTCGAGAGCATCAGGATGTCGGCAGTGGTCGGTCGTCGCCCGAAAGCCGGGAAGAGCGATTCGGCGGGCATGACACCGGTGATGGACAATCCCTCCGGTCCGATCGTCATCGACATCATGCTCACCGCCGCGAGAGACAGGCCGACCGAGGAGATGGATGACAAGACGGGTGGATCACTTCGCAACTCCCGGAACACGACTGCTTCCAGTGCGACATTGAGTCCACCGCACACGGCACCGCAGCAGGCGATGATGGCGACGATTCCCATCGAACGCAGTACGGCGTGCATGCCCGGCAGATCCATCGCCACCGCCGCCCATACGGCCGCCGCACCGCCGATCGTGACGAGATCACCGAGCGCCACATGCAGGAACCTGCACGCGCGAAAGACGAGCCCAACAGCGACTGCCAGGACGGCCACGACCGCACCGCTGGCGAGCCCTTCACAGCATCGTTCGAGTACGTCCACTCCACCGATCATCGCCAAACGGCTGTTCCCAACCGTCCCTGATTGGTCGTCGCTCGATCAAGGGCTCCCATGGATCTGGTCACAGTTCAGCCCCGTGGACGTGTCGGACGTCCGCTCACGGCACGGCCCGCCCGAGTCATCGGTCGGCCCGACGGTCGACAAGCCATGCTCTCGATCACCCGACGGAATCTACGCGACGAGAAGCCTGCCGACGATGCGAATCTAACAGCCCGAAGACAAACATCCCGAACCGACTTTTCGCGGCACGCGTCGCGTCCGATCCATGGGTTGGCGCTGATCAATCCCCTGTTGCCGGCCGTTGACCTGCGACCCCACCGCGCACGAGTCTCCAGGCTCGATGCACCTTTGCATCACGGAAGTCTTCCGGAATGGTTCGGGCCGTTATGTCCCGGATCCCATACAAGGGGGCCAGGGACGACTCGTCGAGGCGGAAGCGACGCGCGTTGCAGGAGAAGTAGACGACGCCACCGGGAGAGACCTGCATCGCGAGTGCGGTCAGAAGTCCTGCATGATCAGCCTGAACATCCCACGGTGTTTCACTGCGTGCGGATCGCGAGAACGTCGGTGCATCGACCACAGCAAGATCGAACGGCCGTTCGCCGCGCTGCGCACGGTGGGCGAGAAAGGCCCTCGCCTCGTCGCGCACCGTGCGATGCCGCCTCGGGTCATCGAAACCGTTCGCGGCGAGATTCAGCCGTGTCCAGTTGAGATAGGTGTTGGAGAGATCGACGCTCGTGGTCTCCACGGCGCCTCCAGCCGCCGCGTGGACCGAGAAGCTGCCCGTGTAGCAGAAGAGGTTGAGCACCCTGCGCCCCGTCGCCTCCGCTCGCACCATCGCCCTGGTGGTGCGGTGATCAAGAAACAGCCCGGTGTCCAAATAGTCGGAGAGATTCACCTCGAATACGAGGCCTCCCTCTCGAACCGTCGTCGTCACCCCCTGCGCCGCCACCTTCTCCACCTGTGAGAGCCCGCGGGTGCGTGCCCGTCGCTTGAGGAACGTGCGATTGGGAGGAATGTCGAGCGTCGTCGCCGCGGCCTCAAGAACCCGATCCAGCCAGATATCGTGTTCGGTGTCGGTACGGGCATGCGGGCGATCGTATTCGCAGGCATGCAGCCATCCGCCGTAGAGATCGATCGCGAGGGGAATCTCGGGGATGTCGCGGTCATAAACCCGCCAGGCATCGATACCCTGTCGCCTGGCCCATCGGGACAGGTGACGGTGCCGCTTGGCGAGACGCCTGCGAAAATCGCCTAACTGGTCTTCAACGGAACGACCACTGCCGCGGAGTGCACCGATGGGATCGATGCCCTCTGCCGCCGTCGTCGGGTCGGCAGTCTCCATTTGGGCGGCGACCGGTTGGTCAGACCCTTTTTCATTGGTGCGATCGCGGATCTCCACGGTGACGAGCCTGCAGGCAATCGGTCCATTGGAGAGCGGCAGTCGATGCCGGGGCCGCAGGCCGAGATGCCTTGCGGCTGGCGTGTCGGCAGCGCGGATCGCCGCCCGCCCGCCGCCACAGCGGGCCACGAGCCAGTCGCCGATCCGACGCATGAGCGCCGCGGCCCGCGGCAGCGGAAGCCGCTCGCCGTACGGTGGGTTGGCGATCACGAGTCCCTGCCGCGACATGGGGACGACTTCGTCGAACGATCGTCGCTCGAACGTCACACACCCAGCGACTCCGGCGGCCTCGGCATTGGCCGTTGCCGCCTCGAGGGCCGCCGGGTCGAGATCACTCGCAAACAGATTGACGACGCCGCCCTTCTCCGGCATCACGCGTGCCTCGAGCTCGCCGATCAGTCTCTCGGCGAGGGCCCGGTCGCAATCGTGAAAACGGAGGAACCCGTGGCTTCCGCGTCGAGCACGCCACAGTCCGGGCGCCATGCCTCGGGCCATCGTGGCCGCCTCGCTCGCGATGGTTCCGGACCCGCAGAATGGATCGATGAGCGGCTCTTCGACCGTCCAACCGGCGAGGGCGAGCATGCCTGCGGCGAGCACCTCCGAAAGCGGAGCGTCCCCCTGCCCCATACGCCACCCCCGCTGATGCAGCGATCGTCCAGCGGCATCGCGGTAGACAGTGGCCGTACGACCGGAAAGGTGGAGTGCCACGCGCAGGGTCGCCCCTCGCAGCCGCACGTCCGGCCGAGTGCCCACCGGTGTCCTGACGGTATCGACGATCGCGTCCTTCACCACCTGTGCCGCATACAGCGAGTGTGTCAGGAAGGTGTCGTGCACGATTGCATCGACCCTGAGCGATTCCCGCGTCCTGATCTGCTCCTTCCAATCGACCATCCGAACGCCTTGGTAGAGCGACTCGGGCGAGTCGGCCGCGAAACGTGCGAGGGGCTCGAGTACCCTGCTGGCCGTACGACACTCCAGAACCGACCGGTACAGAACCTCGTTCGAACCGCTGAACTCGATGGTGCGCCTGCCGATGCGCAGATCAGTGGCACCGATACGGCGCAACTCCTCGGCCAGAACCCCCTCGAGGCCATCGGGTGACCTTGCGGTGAGTCGCGGCGGATCGTCCGGACTTGCCGTCGGCAGCGGCCTTGGAGGCTCGATCGGGTCGGGAAAGCGGCCTGTCATGATCGCATCCACTTCGAC
>JBJTBB010000416.1:0-4012 GCA_046091125.1 Planctomycetaceae bacterium | reverse complement strand
GCTCAGGGGTCGTGTCGCGAGAGGCACCATCCGTGGCCTCTGCGGAGCCGTCGTCGGCTCCCAGGCCGCGTCCCATCCCAGGATCGACGCGTTCGTCGCCACGAGCGACGGCTTTGCGCTCGCGGAAGAGGACCTGGCGCTTCGCGGCCCTGGAGACCTCGTTGGCATCCGCCAAAGCGGCATGCCCCCCTTGTATCTCGCCGACCTGCTCCGCGACGGATCGGTGGTGGCCGAGGCCAGGGCCGATGCTCTGGCCCTCTTCGAAAAGGATCCCGAATTGACCGACCCTCGGATGGAACGGCTCGAAAAACTGATCCTTGACCGATGGGGGGCGACACTGGGCCTCGGACAGGTGAGTTAGGCCGCGAATCGGACAGGGTCTCGCGGGCCGATCAGCCGTCGCCCGCGGCGACCGGCGCCCCGGGCCGCCAGGCTCCGTCCTTCCGGATCACCCGGCGGTACAGCGTGTCTCGCTCGACGGGTTCGCGGCCTGCTTCGCGGATCAGCCGCCTGATCTCATCCACCGACAGGGCCTCGGGCGTGGTGGCTCCGGCGTCATGGTAGATCAATTCGTGACGAACCGTGCCGTCGATGTCGTCCGCTCCATAGGCGAGGGCCGCCTGGGCCGTCCCGAGGCCCAGCATGATCCAGTAGGCCTTGAGATGGTCGAAATTATCGAGAACCAGTCGGCTGATCGCCATGGTCCTGAGGCTCATCGCAGCGGTCGGCTTCTGGACATGGGAAAGACGCGTGTTGTCCGGATGGAACGCCAATGGAATGAAGGTTTGGAATCCGCCTGTTTCGTCCTGTAAGTCACGCAGACGCATCAGGTGGTCAGTGCGATGAAAGGCATTCTCGATGTGGCCGTAGAGCATCGTCGCATTGCTGCGAAGGCCGAGTTCGTGGGCGATGCGGTGGATCGCGAACCACTCCCGGGTATCGGCCTTGTGCTCACAGATCTTGTCCCTGACTTCGGGATGGAAGATCTCCGCTCCGCCGCCTGGAAGACTGCCGAGACCTGCATCCCTCATCTCGACGAGGATGTCCCGAATCGTCCGCTTCGTAAGATGACAGAACCAATTGATCTCGACGGGAGTCCACGCCTTGAGATGCAAGGACGGATAGGCATCGTGCAGGAGACGAATGACGTTGAGATACCAGTCATAGCTCTTTTGATGGTGTAAGCCACCGACGATATGCATCTCGGTCGATCCCGCCTCGACCGCCTCACGGCCGCGTGCCAGGATCTGCTCATCACTCATCACGTAGCCCCGTGGATCCCGAAGGTCGGCCCGGAATGCACAGAACGTGCATCGGTAAACGCAGACGTTCGTTGGGTTGAGATGGGTATTGATGTTGTAGAAACCAAACCGACCGTTCTTGCGTTCCCGGACGATGTTCGCCAACTCACCGAGTTCATGCAGATCGACGGAGTCATCCCAGAGAGCCTCCGCTTCAACGGAAGTGATTCGTTCCCCCGATTCGATCTTGCCTCGGACGCTGTCCAAGGCTGATGAAACTCTTCGAATCATGGGAATGCCTCCAGCGGGAATGCGGAGGGGGTTGGATCGAACCCCTCATCCACCCATGAAAACCGCAGCAACGCCAGGACCGCAACCGTCATCGTGCCAATGCCCCACCACGCCCGTTGAAACCCTCGATTTCGAGGGCAGCGAACCCTGTGGGCCGGCGGCCGGAAACTGGTCTCGGGACCGATTGCCCCCAGCGACTCAAACGGCCAGATCCGTGGCCACCGATGCGAACAAGATGACGCCGATGGCCGCATTGGCCCGAAAGAAAGCTTCATTGACCCTCGATAAGTCTTCCGGTCGGACGATCGCATGCTGCCAGATCAGCAGCGCTGCGATGAGGCCCAGTGACAGCCAGTACGTCAACCCGAGCGCGGGCACGAATGAGGGAAGAACGGCGAGCATCACGAGCGTCACAAAGTGCAGTCCAGACGCGATTCCAAGGGCTCGGGCCACTCCCAGCGCCGACGGGACGCTCTGAAGGGACATCATCCGATCGAAGTCCGCATCCTGACAGGCGTAAATGATATCGAAGCCGGTCACCCAGGACGTCACCGCCGCGGCAAGGACGACCGCGGGCAGGATGTCGCGGGGATCCTCGAGCACGGCTTCACCCCGGATCGCGATCCAGGCTGCCATCGGAGCGGACCCTAGTGCCACCCCCAGCCACAGATGCGCAAGCATCGTGAAACGCTTGGCGAAGCTGTACCCCAGGAGCCAGGCCAGGACGGGCACAGCAAGTGCCAACGGCAGCCAGTTCGGAAGGAATAGAAGCGTGGCCGCGATGAATGCCGCAGATGCGAGACAGCCGACCAACCGCACCTCGCCGACGCTCATGATTCCCGCGGGGAGATGCCGCCCCGCAGTCCGCGGGTTGGCGGAATCGAACGCACGATCCCCGAGGCGGTTGAAGGCCATCGCCGCCGTTCGAGCGGAGGCCATGCAGATGAGAACCCCACAAATCGGAAGAAGCCAGTGGACCAGGTTTGAACGAGAGTCCGACAACGATTCGGCAATCGCCAGCATCGAGGCGACCATCGCGAAGGGCAGGGCGAAAATCGTATGGCTGAACCGAACGAGGCCCAGCACTCCCCGAAGAGACAGTGCCATCGGTCAGGCTCCGCCCGCCAAAGTCATCGATGTCTCGGCATCGGCCGGCTCATCCCCGCACCGTGTCGCCAGCGTCAGGGCGGCGATACCGAAGGTCAGGGGCACGGAGCGGACCGCGTCAAAACCCGCCTGCCGCACGAGCAATCCGAGAGCCTCGCCGGAGGGAAACTCCTCGACACTTTTATTGAGATACGTGTAGGCATCCGATGCATTGCGGGCGAGCAGATTGCCAATCCGCGGAAGCACCTGCCTGAAATACCAAAGGTAGAGCGTTCGAATCAGCCGCCGATGCGGCACCGCGAACTCGAGAATGGCGAGCGTGCCGCCGGGACGGCAGACCCTGGCCATCTCCGCCAACCCTCGCCGGGTGTCGGCGATGTTTCTCAGACCAAACGCCACCGTGACGAGGTCGAACGAGGCATCGGAGAACGGGAGGTCCATGGCGTCGGCTTCCACCCACTCGATCGACGGCCCCCTGCCGTTTCGTCGGATCGCCTTCGCCTCGCCACGATCGAGCATAGGACGGCAGAAGTCACTCGCCACGATCCGCAGGTCCTCGGAAGCGCGATCGGCATACGCCAGCGCCAGATCCCCGGTGCCGCAGCAGACGTCCAGCATTGCCCCCTTGCTGGGCGGGGGAGCCATTCGTACGGTCGAACGGCGCCACAGAACGTCGATACCCCCGGAAAGGCAGCGGTTGGCGAGGTCGTATCTGGGAGCGATCTCCGCGAACATGCCGCGCACGCGCTGCCCACTTTTGTCGACCGCCGATGCGGTCGCGGTCGAATCGAGAGGTTGCATGAACAAACGATGTTCCAGCGATGGTGGGCCAATCAGGTCGAGATCTCGCGCAATTTTGATCCGTCGCTTCCAGCAGAATCCTATGCCAACACAGCCTCGAGTGGGAGGTGTTGCCGGCAGACTCGGCGCCGTCGTCCTCCTCTCCCATGCGAGCCTGCGGGCCTGAGCGGCCCTGCCGACGCACCACCGTCGGTGGTAGCAGTGCGGTCAGGGTACGATGTCGGATCGGTGCAAAAAACCTCTGCACGGCGGAACTGCATGCGTTGGCGCTGTCACGACCTCCACTCGACGATGCCGGCGGACGCAACGTCCGGACACGTGGCCATCATGATCGACGTGCTCCGCGCCTCGACGACCATGATCACGGCGCTCGCCAACGGCGCCGTGGCGATCCTGCCGACACGATCGATCGACGAGGCCAGACGACTCGCCGCAGGCCGAACGGGTGCCCTGCTTGGCGGCGAGCGGGGAGGAGTGCGAATCGAGGGATTCGACCTCGGCAAGTCACCACTCCAGGATTCGACCGCCCGCGTGAAGCACAAGACCCTAGTGATGACGACGACCAATGGCAC
>JBJTBB010000415.1:0-9023 GCA_046091125.1 Planctomycetaceae bacterium | reverse complement strand
GCGCCCAACTACACGGCCGAGCCGGGGCGGTCCGAAGAATGAGGGGCCAGTCGCGGGATTCCATTCTTCCAGCGAGCACTCTTGGACATTTTTTCTGGGGAAACGGTCCTTCCGGTCGAAGCCGGGCAGATGGCTTGAATGTCAGCATGTTGGCGGCGCCGGCGCCTGGTCGCGCATCCTGCCAGCCGCGTTCGCCATCGTGATCGGCTTGCTCGGATTGCCCGATCGGTCCAGGCAGTCTTGGGCCGACGAACTCGACTTCGGGCCGGTCTTCAATGCCGGTCAATCTGTCTCCACCGAGGAGCGGTCGATCGATCCTGAGGCCGAAAAAGATGCCGATGAATGCCGTGATGCCTTGAACACGCTCAGGGATGATCGTCTTTCCTACATCGATCTGGATATCCGAGTGAGCGGTCGGGCGGGCAACGATTATCCGCGGGAGTGCCGGCTTGAAGGTGACGATTACGAGGCACGGCATTTTGCGACAACGACCTTCACCTGGAAGGCGGCCGGGTACTGCCACACGCCGCTGTACTGTGAGCAGTGGAATCTCGAGCGTTACGGCCACTCGCGAGGACTCGTCGCAGACATGTTCCTTTCCGGGGCCCACTTCTTCGCGACGGTCCCGATCCTTCCGTACAAGATGGGAGTGGAACTCCCTTGGGAGTGCGTCTATCCCGTCGGTTATTACCGGCCCGGCAGTTGCGCGCCGTGGACAGTGCCTGCGATTCCCGTCAGCCCCCGAGGGCTCGCGATCGAGGCTGCCACGGCGACGGGGGCCGTGTTCCTGTTGCCATGATCTGGCCGGCTGTTTGATCCAAAGAAACTCGTCGGTATGACGGTCGGGCCTGGGCTCGCAGCCCGCACGGCCTCAGAGGCGGCGAAGCGTCGCGATGTAGGCGTAGCGGCGGGCGACGGATTCAAACGTCACCTCCGCCAGGCCGGTTCGGCCGAGATCCGTCAATGCCTCGTGCAAGGCCGGACGGTACTCGACATGGAACAATCGCAGCCAACGTCTCAAAACCGCTGCAAATGCGGATGGAAGTTCTGCCTGATCCCAGAAGTCGACGATGAGGATCGTTCCCCCTGGGCGGACATTCGCCAGTGCCGCATCGATGGCCGGTCTCCAGGTCGGAATCATGGAGAGGCAGTAGGAGAAGAAAACCGTATCGAAAGGATCGCTGCGTCCGAACAGAACTTTGGCGTCGAGGTCCTCGGCCAACGCCTGCCGAAGCTGAACCCCCTTGCATCCAGATCGGCCGAGTGATCGTGCCGCTGTGTCGAGCATGTTCTGAGACGCGTCGAGGCCGTAGAGTTCGCCATGACCCGGACGCCTGCAAAGCTTTACGAGATTACGGGCGGTCCCACAGCCGACTTCGAGAGTGGCGGTTCGGGGTGATGTGTCGATCTGTGCGAGCATTCGATCCCGGCCGAGAAGGTAATACCGACGCGTGACGTCGTAGACGTGACGCGTGAGCGCATACATTCGATCCATGGCTCGCGCCTGATCCGCCTGCGCCGAAGTCGCTGAAACGGGGCTCATCTGACCAGCGGCACGTCGATCTTCCGCGGACGCATCACGCGCCGCGAATTCCTGGTCAGTGGCAGCGCAAGGTGTGAACGCGTCTCCCGGGCGGGGCGATGACTCTGGAGCGATCATGCCGAACCATTTTCCGTGGTCTCAGCAGGCACGCATTGGGGCTCGGCGTTGCGTTCATACAGGTGGAACATCCCATAGATGGCCGAGCGGTCCTGGAGGGGAAGTTGTCTCGACCGGTCTTCCCGATAGGCATAGAGGGCACGCGTGGCCGGAGAGAGCGCCAACTCAACAGGGGACTTCTCGCCGGCGGTGCGGAAGATCACTTTGGCGTCCGGAGCAGCCGCTCGGCCGATCTCCTCCCAGAGGGACTCGATCACCGGCGGAGGCATCCAGTCTTGGCTGTCGAGCAGCACAAAACCCGTCAGGGAACCCGCGGGCGCGGACCCCAGGTAGTCCGAGAGGCTGGCCACATGCGTCTCGACTCGATCGACGAGTCCTCGAATCGTGTCGTAGTGCTCGGGCTTCAGGTAATCCGGAACGGCCTTTCGATGCTCGTGGTCATAGCGGCGGCCGAATGCCTGCCATGCGAAGTAGTTGTCCTCCAGGGGAAATCCACACGCCAGCCGCTTGACCCGTTCGCGATAGAGGTCGAAGAGCCGTTGCCCACACCCGCCAGATTCCTCGAGCATCACGGCGTGCTGGCTTGGAGGAATGCCAAGGCTGTACACCGCGACCGGTTGCCTCCCCATCCAGCGGATGAATGAGTTTTCGAACAACGCTCCGAACGTTTCGTCGAAGATCTTCTCCTGCTCGGCGCGAGACGACGCTCCCAAGAGCCGCGATGGATCCCTGCGGGCCGCCCGGGCGATGCCGTGAACGATCCGAAGAAACTGCCCTAGTTTCGCCTGGTTGTAGAGACCTCTCTTGAAGTAGCCAATCCGCCTTGGGCCAATGCGTTGGCCGGGCCAATCACTCGACTCCCAGAATCGACGCGTCGTCGGGTCGAGATGTTCCCGGATGTAGCGATGGTAGTTGGCGATATTGTCCGGATGACGGCCAAGTCCGAAGAAACGGTAGAACGTTTCGTAGTCCGGAAGATGGCGAACGGCGGCCAGCTTGAGCCGCGTCAGGCACATGTGATTGGCATTGAGGTCGACTGCCACGATCTTTTCGGGGCGGTGCACCAGATAATTGAGGACGTTGCAGCCGCCACTCGAGATCGTGAGGATTCGACTGCCTGGTCCGAGCCCGAGGGCCTCGGCATCGACGCGGGGATCCTCCCAAATCTGGTTGTAGACGAATCCCTTGAACCAGAGCGTGAACATCCTCTCCAGCATGCCGCGTCGGGTCGTGATGCGGTGATGATGAACAGCTTTGCCTAGCCGGGACTGATTGGTCGCCGCAGGCTGGGGATGAGCTTCCTGGGAAGTGACAGACGAACTTGACAAGGGGCGCGTCGAAGCGGACGGCATCGAGCGGCATCTCCGGAGATGTTGCGCGAAAGCTGGAAACGATCGCGGCGGGTGACGGACGTTGGTCGGCTGGAACACCCTGCCGGGCAACTCACGGAGTCTACACGGAGACGGTCATAAATCGAACGGGTCGCCTGGCAGTCTGGCAGGGGTTTGGAATGGGGCGGTTTCACGTCCGCCGCAGCCGGACCGAGTTGACCGCAACCGTTGGCCGGGAAGCTGAAAAACGATCAGAGAGCCGACGAGCATTTCGGGCCGTCAAACTCACCGCGGACTGCGGCGACGGATCTCGTCGGCGACGATTTGCAGCGTCCGCTGATAGGCGGTGGATAGCGTTTTCACGTCCGCTTCGGCGCGTCGAAGTTCAGTTTCAGCCTTCTGTTCACGCGATTGCAGAGCCGCCTGCATGGCATCGGCATCGGCTCCGTCGAGCTTCCAGTTTCCCAGTTCGCGTTCGACGGACTCTTTCAATGACTCGAGAGACTTTCGGCGTTCCTTCGCCTTTTCGCCGGCTTCCTCGAGGTTTTTTCTGAGCGATCGCAATTCATCGGTTTCCCGACCGATCGTGACCGCGAGGCGGTTGATCCCCTCGACGCCGGCGTCCTTGAAAAACAGCTCGGATCCTACGGCGATTGCCGGGATGCCTTCAAGGCTCGTCGAACCGTCTGCGAGAGGACGGAGGCGAAATGTGGACTCGATCGTCGCCGCATCGTCCGCCTCGAGGACCCAGGCCAGATCCAGAGGGACGGCGACTTTGCTGCCCGAGGGAAGATCCCCACCAGCGCCGTCGGAATCGTCGCCCCCCTTTTCTCCCGGAGGCGACAAGGGCTTCGTCAATGTGACATTCGCCCAGTAAACCCCGGGCGGGAGAACCCAGCGGTACTGGAACTTCACGCCTTCGTCCTTCAGTTTGGGGATTTCCGAAGCGGGAAATTCCGGAAAGACGTCATTCGCCTGGAATGTCACTTCAGAGCCATCGTCCAGTTTCCAGACGTAATCGTCTTCGAACGTGACAGCCGCCCATCGCACATCGGAGGGAGGTGTTTCCGAATCGGCCTTCGAGGGTATTTCCTCCGCAGCATCGGACGGCTCATCGACGACCGCAGAGATGGATGGTGCATCCGCGAGATTGAGTGACGGTTCCGGCGTTCGGTCGACGCGAGTGAATGCGGATCGACGATCAACTGGAAGGCTCTCGTAGACGGTGACCGAATCGTGAGGTCGATTCCAACGCTCGCGATCGTCGGCCAGCAGTGGGTTGTCAGCGTTCTCGCCGAGCGGAATGATCGAAATCTCCTTGCCCTCAATTTTCTCGGCCGTGAAGGCGCCGACGAATTCACCGGATGCATCGGTGCCGTCACCGTCCCGTGAGGCGTGGTCGAAGACATAGAGAATCGCGCCGACTGCGATTCCCGGGTCGCCATCGATATCGATCGCGAGGAGACCGGCATTCCCTCCGTTCGGCGGAGAGAACGTGGCCTTCGGCCAGAAACGGCCTCTCCAGGAATCGACGAGGCTCAAGACTCTACGCCAGGCGTTCCGGGAGCGAACGAGTTGATCAAGCGAACAGTTGCCAAGATCGTCGAGGCTGCATTCCCCGATCGGTTTGTAGAAACCGTCGGCACCTTTTATTTGGGCGTCGGCGACTTTTCGTGTGGAGGATTCATAACGCTGGACCAACTGTGCCCATGCCGACTCTCGTTCCGCTCGCATCGAAGCGAGAAAAACAAAGCCGCCGGTTGCGAGGAACAGAAGCCATGCCGCGACGATGGTCGCAACATGCCATTGCTTCCACCCCATCGACACCGCGACGAGCCCCGCAAGGAGCACGATCACCACCATCGCGAAAGGGACGTAAACCATCACCAACCCTCTGGATCAAATGAGGCTGGAATCTCTCCGCCGGTGACCTCCACCTATTTTCGGTCGGAATGCGACGATTATACGGGTTCAAGTCCTCGCGCCCCTTGACTCGGAATCAACCGATTCGAGCGCCTGACCCGAACATTTTCACCACAAAACCGAGAGGAAACGGTGGGTGAGGTGTCGCCCCTGGGCATCACCCACTGTTGCGGGCGGGCGACACCGGGATGGCACAACTCTGCCCTGCCCGCTCGATCAAGAGGAACGGCGAACGGAGGGGTTTCTGGCCGCGGAAACCGCTTTTCCACCTGAAAAAGCCACTTTTTCAAGGCCAGTTCATGCGAGTCGGCGGGTCTCGAGGCGACGGGCTCTCCTGCCACATCGCAATCGTTTGGAGAGGGACATACCAGTGGCACGCGCCCTGCATCTGTTGCCCAGGCGGCAGAGTCATTCCCAAACACCCGCCGGTTAATACGGGGAGATCGTCATGTCCCAATCGTCCACCAAATCACACCGGAATCGTTCCGTAGCCGTTCAGGCCCCGTCGTTCGAGCCGAGGGCGGAGTTGCGAAGGCCAACCCCTTCGCTTGGACGGTTGAAGGGATCGCCGGTCCGGTCCCGGGTGAGCGCGGCTGTGATCGACGATCCGGTGAGGCTCTACCTGCTTCAGATGGGTGGAAACCCGCTTTTGACCAGGGCTGGGGAGGTGACAAGCGCCCGAGCGATCGAATGCTGGCGGATGCGCTTTCGAATGACCATGCTGTCCAACGATTTCATCCTTCGGGGAGCCATCGGACTCCTCGAGCGAGTTCATGCCGGAACCCTGCGGCTCGATCGGACACTCGAGGTGGCCGTGACGGATACGGCGGAGAAAAAAAGGCTGCTCCGCCGCCTCGGGCCGAATCTCGCCACCCTTCGCAAAATAGCTTCCGAAAATCGCAGGCTGTTTCGATTTGCTATGTCGCCCCGCCACTCGACTTCGGCGAGAAAGCGAGCCTGGCGGCGACTCGTCCGACAGAGAAACAAGGCCGTGCGCTTGGTCGAGGAGATGAAGCTTCGAATTCAGCGGCTCTATCCCCTTCTGCAGCGATTTCGTGAGATTGCGAAGCGGATCGATGATTTGGGCGATCCGATTTCCTCGCAGCCCCTCCAAGTCGCCGAGCGAGTGCGTCTACAAATCGAACGGAGACGTCTGCTCTGCGTGCTCGGTGAGAGTCCCCGGACGATGGCTCGACGTGTTCGAAGCCTGCAGGACCTTCAGGAGCGTTACGATTTTGCCAAGCGGCAGTTGGCCGAGGGCAATCTCAGGCTTGTCGTGTCGATCTCCAAGCGGTACCGAAACAGGGGCCTGTCCTTCCTTGATCTGATCCAGGAGGGCAATTCGGGACTGATGAGGGCTGTTGACAAGTTCGAGCATGCACGGGGATTCAAGTTTTCCACCTATGCGACCTGGTGGATCCGACAGGCCATCACTCGGGCGATCGCCGACCAGAGTCGTACGATCCGAGTGCCAGTTCATATGATCGATACGATTTCGAAACTTCGCGCCGTCACCCGGCAGTTCCTCCAGACACACGGACGCGAGCCGACTCTCGAGGAGGTGGCGGCTGCGGCCGGTCTCCCCGTCGAGGAGGCCGAGTGCGTGTGGCGGATGTCGCGTCAGCCGACTTCGCTCGAGGCGCCGGTGGGAGGAGCGGATGATGGTGCGTTCGGCGATTTCGTCCGGGACCCGCGAGAGGACGATCCCCTCCGCGATGTCCACAAGCAGGCGCTCAAGGATTGCGTGGCCAAAGTCCTCGAAGGCCTGAGCTACCGCGAGCGGGAAATCCTGAAGCTTCGATTCGGGCTCGCGGACGGGTATGCCTACACGCTCGAGGAGGTTGGAAGCATTTTCAGCGTCACGCGCGAACGTGTCAGGCAGATCGAGGCCAAGGCTGTCGAGAAGCTCCGTGAGCCGGGACTTAACGACGGTCTCGCCTGTTTCCTCGACAATGCCACGGTCGGTGCTGCGAAGTGAGTGGAGCCGCTCGAGCTCCTGAACGCCTCAGATCTTGGCCTCGTCCAGGGCCTGCTGGATACGGGCCTTTGGCTGGGCACCCATGATCTGTTGCACGACTCGCCCGCCCTTGAAAATCATGAGGGTCGGGATGCTCTGAATGTGGTACTGTGCGGCGAGCGAGTTGGCTTCGTCGATATTCAGCTTTCCGATTCGAACCACGCCTTCATTTTCGGTCGCCAATTCATCGATGGTGGGGGCCAGATTCCGACAGGGACCGCACCACGGGGCCCAGAAATCCACGAGCACCGGCATTGGGGCATCGAGAACCTGTTCCTGGAAATTCTGCTCGGTGAATTCGACGGCCTTGCCCATCTGGTGTGTCTCCGGGAAATGTCGGGACGGTGACCTTCCACCGTTCCCCGTCGCCGCATGATACAGAAGGTTGCCGGCATCGGTCCAACGAGAGTCTTTGCCACCGATCCGGTCAGTGAGAACTCGACCCAAAAAAGCTGAGCTGAGATCGCATCATGGACGACGTCGCCGAACCTCTCACTCGAGAGCCACACGTCATCCGACTCGGTGCTGCGTGGTGCGTGGAAAGGAAAGGCGGAGGGATCGCTCTTCTGAGACCTTTCAACCAGCCGACAGGGCTGACCAGCGGACATCGGGTGACGCTCGTCGTCGTCGGGACCCCGGGGTCAGCACGCCTGTCGCTCAATGGGGAGTTGCTCCATGGGCCCGTGGCCGAACGCGAGGATGGCGGCGTTGGCGAACATGGATGGCGTGCCGACGTGACGAAATGCTTACGAAGTCGAAATGAGCTGTGGTTCGAGCCCGCGGAACACGTGGCCGATGAAGAACTGCTCGCCGGCAGGCGGTTCAGCCTGCCGGTCAGCTTCGGTGGATGCCAAATCACCGAAGCGAGGCTCGAGATAGTCCCGCCCTGATGCCTTTGCGGCTTGACGCTCGCGGGAGGCATCGCTACCAATCATGCCAAGGGGACACTATCGCCTCGAGGCTCGGGAGAATTGACGCCATGACGATCGTGAGAGTTGGAACGAACAGCCGTTATGCGAATGGCTGGGAGCAGGTTTTCGGCGGATCCAAGGTATCGAAAGGGCGGAAGAAGGCCGCCGGATCCACGGCCGGCAAGTCGACGAAAAAAGTCGCCAAGAAAGCCGCCAAGAAAAAAAGTTCCAAGCGTCGTTGATCGCTGGAGCCGACGTTGATCCCGTTGGTCGAGTTCCGGCCATGGGGACGGTGGAACTTCCGGTAGCATGACCGCTAAAGAGCCTCCGCAGCCCCCGCCGTAGGGTTCGTGCTGGGCGTTCACCTACGAGCGGGAGAGTTCCGCAGAACGCCTGGCGGCGGCAGCCACCGCACCAGATATCGCCGATCGCACAGCCATCTGCTCGAGGATCGCGAGCCCCTCGATCGTCGTGCCGGCTGGACTCGCAACGCGATCCTTGATCGCGGACGGGTGTTCGCCCGTTTTTTCGACCAGCGCCGCCGTTCCGGCGAGCACCTCGCGAGCCAATGCCAAGCTGGTTTCGCGGGGCAGTCCCGCGCGGACACCACCGTCCGCGAGTGCCTCGAGGACGACCGCCACAAACGCCGGTCCGGATCCTGAAAGCCCCGTGGCGGCCTCCCTGAGCCGCTCCCCCACAACGTGCACCGTGCCCGTTCCGGCGAGCATGGCCAGGACCCGCTCGAAGGCCGCGTTCTCGACGGATGGTGATCGGCACGCGACACAACTGCCTGCCCCGACGAGGCAACAGGCGTTCGGCATCACGCGGATGATCTGGGCCGTCTTGAAGGATTTCTCCAGGGTCTCCAGTCGCAGGCCCGCAACCACGGAAACGAGGATCGAGGCCGGGGTGAGGTGGCCCGCTAATTCGGCGGCCACGTCGCCGACATGCTGCGGCTTGACCGCAAGCACGACGATCTGGCTTCCTTCGACGGCTTCCAGATTGCTCTTGGCAAGCCGGATTCCCGGAAGTCGGACGTGGATCGCATCGAGTGCCGTCGCGGACGGATCGTAGACCCGAATCGTACCCGGTGATATTCCTCCTCGCTCGACGAAGCCGATCGCAAGCGCAGAAGCCATCTGTCCTGCGCCGATCATGGCGATGACCGACTGCTCGTGGTT
>JBJTBB010000414.1:0-3677 GCA_046091125.1 Planctomycetaceae bacterium | reverse complement strand
CCCCCCTATGCGCCCGCCAGCGAGCAGCACGCACAGGAACCTCCTCGGATGGATCGCGGCCCCCCCGTCTCGCTCGACGTGCCGGTGTCGTGGTGGGCGGGGACGAGGTACTTTCCCACCACGGCCACCTCCACCGGCGAGCGATACGCGGCGTCCGCGATCATTCCGCTGAGGATCCAGAGCGTGATGCACCATGTCGCCCGCATACGTGAACCTCGTTTCATCACGCATACAATCCAAAAGGTGTCATGCCGGGCATACTGCATGAGGTAAGGTTCCTGCCGTCATGGATCGTCGGAGCCCATGTTCCCATCATTCTCAAGCCCGACGTTCTCCAACTGCAACGGTATCACAAAGACCGTTCCCCGCCCGATGGCAGGCGGATGCCTCAGCGTGAGGCCGCTCCTGATCTGCGCGCTTGCCATGTCGTCGGCTGCCGTCCTCACCAGGGCTCGCGCTGCGGATCCGTCGGGAACGGATCTGGTCCGCCTGGTCGACGGGGAAACCATCCGAGGGTCTGTCGTGGCGACCGAGGCCGACGGTTCCCTGCTCGTGGCGGTGCAGCGAAGCTGGCTGCACAAACGCATTCCGCGGCTTGCCCGGCAGGCCGAGTCGAGGGAATCGCATGACTCGGTCGAGGCCTGGAAGGACGTCGTCCGACGAGTGGACGTTCGCCTCGAAGCAGGATTGCAGCCGGGACTGTTGAGGGCTTTTCTCGAGCGGGAACGGCAACGCATCGGTGAACGACTCGAACAGGTCCCGCAGCACGACCTGCCCGACGACGAGCGACAACGCGTCCCTGCCGTCGAACCGTTCCAGTTCATCTGGGTGCATCTGCCACGACGGATGATCGAGGGTGTCGTCGCGGCCGATCCGTCGGCTCGCCGCATGGTGCAGTGGGGCTGGCACGAGCGGTTTGACGACGTCGAGAGGCAGACAACGGCTCAACTCACTCGCCGTCTCGAGGCCGCCGGAGTGGATCTCGCGAGTGATCCACCGACGCTCGGGGATCGCCTGCCACCACTTCCCCAGTCGGACGAGGAATGGCGGAAGCGCATGGCCCTGGTCGAGGATCTGTATGAAGGGTCGACCAGTTTCGAAGGTGCCGACGGCGCGGTGATTCGCTCCGGACAGGGGGATGGCCTCGCAGCGTTACTGCCTCTCGTCAAGGATCTGATCTCGTCCGAATTGACCGATCTCATCGATGCCGCGCCGCAGCGGCCGGCGGACGACTGGTTGGCGACGGCCGAAGAGGCGTGCGCCGAGGAGGGACGGTTTCGGGCGAAGCGCATCCGACGCTCGGACGGTCGCCGCGCGGCGACCGTCGAGAGCGTGTTCGCCGTTCGAACCGGTGACGGCGAGTGGACAAGCCTCTGGCGGAGCACTGTCGACGCCGATCCGGCTCTCGCCCGTCCCGAGGACGTCGTCCGAGTATCAGACGATCCTCGCGTCCGCGGACTGATCGATTTGGTCCGGGCGACCGGACTCGTTGATGCCGGCATGCTTGAATCCGCCATCCGCAGCGGAGCAGCGACCCTGGTTGCAAATGGCACTCTCGAGGAACGCTTCGCGACCTTCCGGGCGACATTCACGGATCGGCTCGATGGCCCGCCACTGCTCGGGCGATGAGCCACGTCGCCCGTCCGAATGCAGGATTCACCGTCGGGCGGGCACCGCCCAATGGCCGTCGCGGTACGTCCGCCCGAGGAGTTCACCGGCCTCGACGTCGTCCTGGATCTGCTCGGTTGTCGGATCGAATCGAAGCGTTCGACCCACGCGACAGGCGATCGTGCCAAGGTGGGCCAGCGTCGCCGAACGATGCCCCTCCTCGATGTCGGCGGCCGGTCGACCGCCGTCGGCGACGCACGCCAGAAAATCGTCATGGTGGGCGTTGACGTCGGTCGAGCCACGCTCCTCGGCGAGGAGTGTGTTGCGCTCGCCGAAGAGTTGCCATCCACCATTCTTACCGAGCATGAGCAACCCTTTCGTGCCGTAGAAGGCGTTGCCGTTCTCGTAGCCCTCCTGCACGTAAGGCGACCAGTCACGTTGCTCGAATACGAGTTGGCGCGTACCGATGCCGCCCGGAGCCGGCCATTCGTAGACGCAGTACTGCGTGTCCGGAAACTGTTGGTCGTCATCGAAGAAGAACTTGCCGCCGATGCCTGCCACACGGTACGGGTGGGTATCGACGCCGAGGCCCCAGCGAGCGACGTCGATCTCGTGAACGCCGTCGTTGCCGATGTCACCGGTTCCGAAACCGTGCCAGAAACGCCATGAGCCGTGGAGCAGATTCGGGCGATAAGGCTGCCACTCCGCCGGTCCCACCCAGCGGTCGTAATCCAGCGCGGCGGGTGGATCGGAGGGCTCACGTTTGCCGATCGAGCCTCGTCGCTGAGTGTTCCAGGCCTTTGCGACGAGCACTTGCCCGATCGCCCCCGACCGGAGTTTCTCGACGGCCCGACGGACGTGAGCCGTGCTGCGAGACTGTGTTCCAACCTGCATCACCACGTCGTTGCGACGGGCCGCTTCGACCATCATCCTTCCCTCTCGCACGTTGTGGCTGCAGGGCTTCTCGACGTATACGTGCAACCCCGCATCGGCAGCGAGGATGGCGGCCGGCGCGTGCCAATGGTCGGGGGTCGCGATCCAGACTGCTCGAATGGCGTCGTCGGCGAGCACTTCCCGCAGATCGACGGTTGAACGAGGAGCCGGCTTGCCCGCCTCCTGAGGGATTCGTTCCGCCGTCGCCAGTCGTTCGGCATCGACGTCGCAGACCCACATTACGCGGACATCATCGCGCTTCGAGAGCAGCGTGAGGTGCGATCGGCCCATGCCCCCACACCCGATGACTGCGACGCCGATCGCCTCTCGCTCGGCTGCTCCCCGGGCACGAATGCCGGTAAGAGCGCTCGCGGCACCACCCGCCGCCGCGGCGAGCAGAGGTCGACGTGAGCGAATGCCGTCGATCAAGGGCTGGTTGTCCATGGCATGTCCTCGGGGAAGGCGGACTGGGCGTAAGGGGTGCAGGCATTGCCGCTTCATCAGGGTGAAACATCACGCTCCGTTTGCGACAAGCGGAAACACTGCCTATTCTCAACGTTTCCCCCAAATATTCCAACGAGCCGCCTCTGGCATCGCCCACCATGCGAGACGTCGTGATCACGGGGATCGGCGTCGTGAGTTCCATCGGGATCGGGAGGGAAGCCTTCTGGAAGGGCCTCGTCGAGGGCCGAAGCGGAGTGGGGCCGATCACGTCTTTCGACGCGACCGAGCTGCCCGTCCGCTTCGGTGGTCAGATCCACGATTTCGACCCGAAGCTCTATGTCCGGCCGCGGAAGAGCCTTAAGGTGATGAGCCGTGAGATCCAGCTTGGATTCACCGCGGCCGATCTGGCCCTGATTGATTCCGGCCTACCTGAGGCGGGCGTCGCACCGGAGCGATTCGGGGTGATCTTCGGTGCCGACATGATCTACACGGATCTCACGGACGTGGAAGGCCCCTTTCGAGCCTGCCGTGTCGACGGACGATTTCATTTTGATCGCTGGGGAGACTCGGCCTCCTCTGATCTCTATCCGCTCTGGCTCCTGAAGCACCTTCCCAACATGATCGCCTCGCACGTGGCGATCGCTCACGACGCAAGGGGTCCCAACAACACGATCGTGCTCGGCGACGTTTCG
>JBJTBB010000413.1:0-2954 GCA_046091125.1 Planctomycetaceae bacterium | reverse complement strand
TGGCAGGCCGTACAGGAGTCGCGACCGGCGATCATCACGAGTTGATTGTCGAGAGCGGACTGCGGCGGCGCGTCGGAAGGATCTGGAAAGGCCGCGTCGTGGCAGAGCCGGCAGTCGAAACTGCGATGGGCCGAATGATCGAATCGCGCCTTCTGAAACCAGATCCGTGGCACGCCCGTGGGAGGCACGCTGAACCACCGCTCGTCCTCATCGCGGGCATCCGCGAACAACGGCGATGGCGGCAGGGACTGTTCGATTATCTCGTGGCACTTCGTGCAGGTTCCTCGGCTGAAAAAGAGCGCTTTCTCCACGGCGTCATGAACGGCGGTGCGGAGCGTGGGGTCGGTCGCCTCCCGCGGCCGGCTCGGCAGGGGTCTCGGGGGCAACGGCCTGTCGAGGGCCGACTGGCCGAGTTCCGCGAAGCGGGAGAGCATCGTCGTCTCGAGGAATCGACGCATCCCGGCGGCGTCGAGCCCGTGCGGCATGACTTGGTCGGCCACCTCGCGGGGCCGGGACGCATCGATCAGATCGCCGGAGCCCACTCCTTCGAAGGGCAGTGCATGGCAGGCGGCGCAGTGCCGTTCGAAGGAAACAGGCCTTGATTGCACGCGAGAGTCGATCGGAAACCCACCTCCATCACCCCAAGCAGAACCCGATAAAAGCGCGCGAATCGCCTCGGCGTCCGGCTGCGGAGGACGGTCGCCGAACTCGTGACAGGAGGCACACGACAATTGCACGAGGCCTTCGTCGGATACTCCCGCGGGCTGGTAGCGAGACCGTTCGGCGGCCGGCAGCATCCCGTAGCGAAGGGCCGTCTTGGCCGCCCCCCCAGCCGCCACATCACCGAAGACGAGCCCTGGCAGCATGTGCCTGCCATGGGAGAACTTCAGTCGTCCAGGATCCCGCTCAAGTGAAGCGAAGGTCGGATGGTGATCGCCGTCGAAACGCGTGATCGATGCCGTGATCGGTGGAGGTGGAGTCGTCGCGTTGACGGAGGCTTCGCGATGGGCAGCGATGTTGCCGTGACAGGCGGTGCAGGTCCCATCGGACACCCGTGTCAGCAGTGCATCACGGCCCTGGTGGTCGACGTGGCAGGAACCGCAGGACCCCACCTCTGCCGCGATCTGACTCGGATGATGCGCCGCCGCGCGGTGGCAGGCCTCGCAGCGACTGTCCTCCGCCATGCGCACTTCTCTGGGCGTCAGCCGGGGCAGGACGACCGGATCGAGCGACACGACCGACCGTACGGTTGCCAATGGCACATGGCACGCCTCGCAGTTTTGTTCCCAACGTGCGTGCACCACCGCGACCCGACCCGGAGAGTGGTGGCGTGCGCGGTCCGCAAATCCCCAGGCACACCAGGCGGCCGCAGCCACGATCCCCAAGGCCACCAGCCAGCGACGTGCGGACCGGAGCGGCCCGGCCCGTTTGTAGTAGTCGCGCTCGATGCGGACGACCTGCTCGCGAGAGGTGACTCGCTGGGAATCGCTCATTGTCCTACCAGTACCAGATAGCGACGGGAACATGGACCGCGAGCATCACGCCGAGGATCACCGATAGCGGAACGTGCACGAGCAGCCAACCATGCAACCAATCGTACAGTGCCGCCTGCAGATCGAACTGTCGTCGATGGTCACAGGCCTGCATGATCCGCTCGATCAGCGGACCTGCCTCGGGCGGCGAGACTCCCCGCAGACCTGCGAAGAATTCGTCTCGCTGACTCCGGAGGGACAGCGGTGAGCCGCTTGCTGCTCCAGCGAGAAGGTATGGTCGGACGACCTGCTCGAACCGTTCAGCCAACAATGACGTCCCTGGAATGGCCGCATGCACGGCGACGGTTTCCACGACGCGTCCCTGGATGCCGGTCATGGATCGGAAGCCGCTGACCACCGCGAACTGCTCGTCGTCGTCCGACTCCTCGTCGACGTCCTCCGGCCTGGTGACGACGGCGGAGTGCGTTTCACAGCACAGACCAACCAGCCGAGTGAGCTCGTCGCAGGCCACACGAGACACGTGCTCGATCTGTTCCCGGATGGTTTCGGCCGGCACCTGCTCGAGCAGCATCGTCGGTAGGAATTGCTGCAGCACGAGCCCCCAGATGCCGCTGAGGATGACCAGGATGAAGACGACCAGAAAGGTCAGGTTGAACCAGCCCCCGACCAAAAAGAGCCGCGTGTGCAGTATGACGAGCGGGAGACAGACCAGTCCCAGCCAGATATGGGCCCTCAGCCATGCCTGCGCGGAACCGAGTCGCCAAGCCCTCACGCGACGCCGGGGCCAGAGGGCCAATTCGAAGAGGATGATCAATCCCCCGGCCACGCCACAGGCGAAACCGGTACGGCTGCCGCCGCCGGGCAGGTGCCCCGCGTGCATCCACTCCATCGCGAATGCCGTCGCCGCGACCGCCACGACCACGGCACCACCGATGATCCAGGGAAGATCCCGGTCGATCGTCTTGCGTCGAATGAGCATCCTGTGCGAGCCGGAGTGGATGTGACTGGAGGATCACCGAGGTGACGGCCACTCGCCGCGACCCGTGAGGCTGTCCCCCCTGAGGCTACCTGGGCCGCCCGCCGATCGCGAAGCCTTCCCCCGATCCCGACGATCCTCTCGATCCCCCCCATCGGGAAGACCGGACCCGGTGTCGCCCTGGCTGTGCCGTCCCGTCGAAGCATTTATCGGCCGGAAACGCTCCCGAGCATGGGCATGAAAGGTAGCCGGACGACCGTCCTCGCAGGTCCTGATCGAGCGAGTCCGCCGAGGAGGACGCGAGTGATCAACCGATCTGCCTTCGTGATCGCCTGTCTCGCGACGGCCGTCGTCACGCTGGCAGCCGAACAATCCCATCCGGGCAGGATCGTTTCCTCTCGGGACCTTGACTCCACCCCATCGCTCGATGGTGACGGGCTCGGTCCACCGGATGTCGCGCGCAATCGCGGTAGCGCGTCTCTCGG
>JBJTBB010000412.1:0-4618 GCA_046091125.1 Planctomycetaceae bacterium | reverse complement strand
GTTGCATGCTCCTGCGGGCACGCCCGCAGGAGCATGCAACCGTCGCACGCTGGCTTTCGCGAGCGACACACTCTGCGTCCGTGCTCGATCAACCAGTGAGACCACTGAATCCAGTGTCGCCGGGGCACGACGTTTTCAAGGTCTCGTTCCACCTTGACGGGATTGGTGGCGGTGGACAGCCCCAGCCTCCTCGACAGGCGTCCGACGTGCGTGTCGACGACGATGCCCGAGGCATGTCCCAGGGCCGAGCCGAGGACCACGTTGGCGGTCTTGCGGCCAACGCCGGGAAGTCGGACCAGGTCGTCCACCCGCTCAGGCACGCGGCCATCGTGTCGCTCGACGATCGCCGCCGCGCAAGCACGGATATTGCGGGCCTTCGCCCTGTAAAAACCGGTGCTGCGGATCATGGCCTCGATTTCAGTGGGAGAGGCCGAGCCGAGGTCCTCTGGTGTGGGCCAGCGTGCGAAGAGCGGGCCCGTCACGGCATTCACGCGCCGATCCGTGCACTGGGCAGAGAGAATCGTCGCGATCAGCAGTTGATAGGGGCTATCGAAGTGGAGCGAGCAGTCAGCGTCTGGGTAGGCCGAAGCGAGTCGTCGACAAATCCGTCTGGTCCGTGCGGCGGCCGGGAGATGGCCCGATCGAGATCGCGATACGTTGGTGTCATTTTTTCCGCGGCGAGGGGCACCACCACGTTTTGCCCCGGCTCCGAGCGTGGCCGGCTGGACGATCGTGCTGGTACGCTTCATTGGAAAGAGGGCTTCCTGCGATGAGCGATCATTCCGACGGCTCGGGCGGCGATTACCACGAGCTCTACCTGGCGGGCATCGAGAAATTCAATGCCTGTGAATACTATGAGTGTCATGAAGTGTGGGAGGAACTGTGGACCGATTATCGGGGTCCTTCCCGCAAGTTTTACCAGGGGCTGATCCAGGCAGCGGTCGCGCTCTACCATTTTGGCAACGGAAACCTCAGAGGGGCCCGCATACTTCATACCAGCGTGCACGGCTACCTCGAACCGTACGCGCCGCGGCACATGGGTCTCGACGTGACGGTTTTTCTGGCTGATTTCGACCGCTGTCTTGCCGACGTGGCCGGAAGTTCTGAAGAGCTCCCGGTCGCAACCCTCAATCCTGATCTCCTGCCGGAAATCCACCTCAATCCTCCTGGTCAGGATCGTTCGTCTTTGGAGGGTGGGCGATGAGCGGCCGTCCGCATGATTTACACTGCCATTCCCGCAGTCTGGAGCCCGAATGCTGGACCCCGATGACTCCCTGACCTTCTCGGCGGATGGTTTTTCCGGCATCTCAAGGGTTTTTCCGCTGCCGAACGTCGTGATGTTTCCTCACGTGATGCAACCACTCCACATTTTCGAGCCTCGCTACCGGGCGATGCTCGAGGAGGCTGTCGCCGAAGACCGGCTGATCGCCCTGGGCATGCTCGCCCCGGGCTGGGAGTCGAACCATGAGGATCGTCCGCCCCTGATGCCGACGGCCTGCCTTTGCCGGGTGGCCACCCACAAGCGCACCGAAGGGGGCACGTACAACGTTTTGATGCTCGGTGTCCGCCGAGTGAGACTCACCCGGGAGCTTCCGCCTCTCAAGCCGTTTCGAGAGTTCCACGCCGACATTCTCGACGATATCGTCCAATCGGAAGGGGATTCCCGAGCGAACCAGTTGCAGAAGCGGCTGCTGACCGCATTCAAGGCGGTCCTCCCGAAGATTTCCGAGGCATCGGAGCAACTCGATCAGCTTCTCGGCAACCAGATCACGCTCGGAATGCTCTCCGATATCGTCTCCTACACGGTCGACATCGACATCGAGTCGAAACTCCGGCTCCTCGCGGAGTGCGACGTGATCGCCCGTTCCTCGATGCTGATCGATGAGATCGCAGGTCGCGCGGCAGGGCTTCGTCAACGCACATTTCCCCCGGAGTTCAGTTCAAATTGAGTGCCCAAGACTGTGAGCGTTTGTTTGACGACGGAGTCCACGAACTCACCGGCGTCGACCGGCCCCGTATCGAGCGAGCCGTCCGGGAAATTCTTCTCGCAGTGGGCGAAGACCCCGACCGGGAGGGGCTTCGCGAGACTCCTTCGCGGGTGGCCAGGATGTATGGCGAGCTGTTCGCGGGACTCCGGCAGGACCCTCGCGAGCACCTTCGCAAGGCCTTCGAGGAAAAGTATGACGAGATCGTGCTCGTTCGGGACATTTCCTTTCAGAGCGTGTGCGAGCATCACCTCCTCCCCTTCACGGGGCACGCGCACATCGGGTATCTGCCCGACGGACGGGTGCTGGGGCTCTCGAAGTTGGCCCGGCTCGTCGATGTCGTGTCGCGTCGGCCGCAGGTACAGGAGCGGCTTACCGAGACGATCGCCAACCTGCTTGTCGAGGAGGTCGGGGCGAAGGGGGTCGCTGTCGTCATCGAGGCCGCGCACACCTGCATGTCCATCCGGGGAGTGAGGAAGCCGGGAAGCGTGGCCGTGACCTCGGCGATGAAGGGGCTTTTCCGCTCGAATCTCTCGAGCCGCGCTGAAGTGATGACGCTTATCTACGGTGGGCGGAGGACATGACGTTGCTCGTGTCGTTCGTGAGCCGATTCGCCATGGGACTTTGTGCCGGCCTCGTGCTCACGCCCTCGGGGAGGGTGCCGGCGGGGTTCTTTCGTGTGAACATGCTCGTCGTCATGGGCCTGTGCACGCTCGCCGCCCTGGCCGCCGGAGGCGTCGCCTCCGCATGGATCACGGGGCTCTTGGGAGCCGCCGGCGTCGGAGCGTGGCTGGCGAGCATCGCATGGGGGGCGGGCCGGTCGGCCGGCGGAATGTGGTTGGTGATGGCCACCGGGCTCGCCACCGCCATCACCACGGCCTCCCTGGCCGCCACGGGAACGGATGGGCTCACGGTGCACTCGATCGTTTCCTCGCTCGTGGCCCTGCTGTCCGGGCTGCTCGTCGGTCTCGTCGTGCATGCGATGCTGCTTGGGCATTGGTATCTCAATGCACCTGGAATGAGCGTAGAAGTCCTGACGGCAATGATCCGGTGGGCTCTCCTGGTGAGTGCGGCTGTAGCATGCGTGGCTACCACGGCCATCGGAACGCTTCTGGCGCATTCCGGTGACCCGGTGATCGCGACACTCGCGGGACTGCGGTGGGCGGCGGGGATCGCAGGGTTGCCGGTGCTTCTCGTGATGGCGCTCAAGACGCTTGAGATACCCAATACGCAGAGCGCCACCGGGATCCTGTACGTCGCCTGTCTGGCAGCAATCGTCGGCGAACTGGCCTCGCAGCTTCTCCAGACTCAGCTTCAGCGACCCATATGACGTCTTCGTCTCTGACGATTACCTACGCCTGTCCCGCCTGCGGACGAACCAACGTCCGCCGACTCGATTCCGAGGCGACGAACGCCTCCGATGAGGCGATTGGCTGCTCGGCCTGCGGCAGGCAGTCCATCACGACGCCGGTCCCGCGGGGTGCCGGTCGGATCGTACGCTGCCTCGTCTGCCCGAGCACCGATTTATTCGTCCGAAAGGATTTCCCTCAGAGGCTCGGAGTATGGATCGTCGTGGTGGGATTCGCGGCGAGTTGTGTGGCGTGGGGCTTTCGCGAAATGGTCTGGACGTTCGGCATCTTGTTCATGACGGCTGCGATCGACGTTCTGCTGTATCTGTTCATGCCCGAGTGCCTGTCGTGTTACCGTTGCGGGGCACGCTATCGCGGCCGTGACGTGACGCGGCTACACGGGCCGTTCAATCTCGAGGTCCATGAGCGTCAGCGGCAGTCGGTGGCCCGCTCCCGGGAGATGATGAGACAGCCCGTCGAGGAGCGTCCCTGATGGCCATCGCGGATCTCGACGTCGCCCGGGTTGAGGAGGACCTCAAGGGAGTGATCTCGGGAGAGGTGCTCTGCGATCCGGCGTCCAGGGCGGTCTATGCCTCCGATGCGAGCCTGCTGACCGTCAACCCTCTGGCGATCGTCAGGCCACGAACAACCGCCGACGTGGCGGCAGTCGTTCGCTGGGCGGCCGAGAACGACTGTCCTGTCCATCCAAGGGGAGGAGGGACGAGCCTCTGTGGAGGTCCACTCGGACCGGGCATCGTGATCGATCTTTCCCGTTCGATGCGACGCATCCTGCGCACTGGACCGGACACCGTGCGAGTCCAGGCGGGCGTGGTCTGCGAGCAGGTGCGACAGCACCTCGTCCGCTTCGGACGCATCCTAGGGCCCGATCCCGCCGCAGAAATCGTCACGACGATCGGCGGCATGATCGGCCGCGACACGTCAGGAAGCCGTTTCCTCAGGCACGGGGCGATGCGGCAGTGGGTTTCCAGCTGCGAAATAGTGCTTGCCGACGGCTCGATCCTCGAGTTCGGGGGGGAATCGCCGCCCAGCGGTTCGATGGCGGCTGTGACACTCGAACGGCTGGCAGAGGACGTGCACGCGATCCTGACCCGCCATGATGATGTGATCCGAGAGGGGCAACCCGACCGGCGTCCGCTCCATGGCGGGTATCGCCTTCGTGATCTCCTGCCGACTCCCGGCGCAGATGCGACGCCCACGTGGGTGACGGGCAGTCCCCCCCCGGTCGATCTCGTGAAGCTGGTGTGCGGAGCTGAAGGAACGCTC
>JBJTBB010000411.1:0-3309 GCA_046091125.1 Planctomycetaceae bacterium | reverse complement strand
GCGAGGGAAGAGGCCTACTCGATGGAGCGGTTCGGCGAGGCATTCCCGGTGCGAACGCCATCCTCGGGCTGTGAGGCGGCCGCCTTGGAACGGCGCTGGATCTCAAGAGCCAGCTGCTCCTGTTTTGCGATCATGTCCTCTGGGTCCTCGAAGTTCAGCAGCAGTGGCGGCGCATCGTCGAAAACCTTCGGCGCCATGCCGACGACTCGCCCTCGCTCAGGAGCGAGACGAACCGCCCATATCTCTTCGTGAACTCTCGTGAAGCCGTCGGCGTCCGTGTCTGTCCAGGTCGACGCCACGTGGACGATTTCACCAGAGTCTCCGACCGCCTCGCAATCTCCGATGGAGTAGGTTGCCGTCGCTGCCACGGGGGGAGCGATTGCGATTCCCATTTCCGACGTCTTTTTCCGCGCTACTTCCGTCAGCAGGCTTCGGGCAGCGCCATCATCGCCTCGTTTGATCGCGTCAAGAAAACCACGGACAGCCATCTGAGCCGCCTCTGAAGAAGACGATGCCGACGTTAGCCCCGTCGGATTACCGGAACAGCCCACGACCACCGCCACCATCACGAGCGTCGCGACGAGCAAAAACATGGGTAGTGGCTGCCTGCAGGGTGTCATCATGACGCGAGTCTCCCAGACGTGACCGGCCTTTGAGGCCCGAACCGGTTTCAAAAACTCCAAGACCCCGATTGCCGAGCGGACGCATCGGACGCCGAGCCAATTCGTGGGACATGCGAGCGACCCAACGACCTCGGCGTCGTCGAGCAATGCAACCGCGTGGAGGGTGACGACTGTCGCGGCCACGGGTCAAGGCCGATCCAGACGGGAATCCGTCGTGACGAACGGCATCGCTGCATGCGGTCCGGCGGCATCCGAATTCGCCAGGCTACCCTTGTATTTCTCGCTTTTCGCCCCGTTGCCGCTGATTCAGAAGTTCAGCGAGCGGTTCCAGTCCGGTCATCTCGGCGAGACCAGAACCGGCCAATTCGCTGCCGGTCACGTAGCGATGTGTTCGCACCCATGGTTCGATGACGGACACGTCCACCCCGAAGAGGGACGCGAGGAGCCGATCCATATCCCGCTCCAGTTCGGCGAAATGCCGTGACCATTCGGCCGCTTCCGTGATGCCGATATGCTCCTCACTCTGCCACTTCATGGGATGAAAAAGCAGCACGCTATAGGGCGTCACGAGGCGTCGCTGACAGGCGGCGAACGGCCATAAGGCTGCGGAGGAACACTCGCCGGCGACCACGCCGGTGGCGTGGATCCCCCGCAGGCGTATCAGGGCCACGAGGGCCATGGCGCAATACGGGCTGCCGCCCGGGGAATCGAAATAGATCGTGCAACTTCCTCCCGGCGGAACACCCAGCAGACGATCCGCAAGATCGGCCTCATTATCACCGAGTTCCCCGACGAGGGCGATTTCAGCCGGTCCTCCATCGTCGTCGACGCCATCACGTTGTCGTAAGGGTTTCGTGTGTGAACGTCGTGCGTGTCGGGATCCGGCCATGCTTCGTGTCACAGGATGAGGGTGTATCGTCCGCTGAACCGCGGACGATCGATCATAGCGACATCGAGTAAAAGCTGCTCCCTGCGACCAAAGGCGGGCTCGGACCGGGTACAACAAGGACTCGTTGGGGCGACTGCTCCTGTCACTTGAGGGCCTCGGTAACTCGGGGCTGAGACGACCAGGAATATTCCCATGTCGATCTACGTCGTCTGTCCGAATGGCCACCGGCTTCGAGTGCAGGTCGCAGCGATCGGTCGACGGGTGACCTGCACGCATTGCCATGAGCAATTCCGCGTGCCCGCCGACGCCGCGGCCGATGGCGACGACCCCCGGCAGCAGGCTTTACCAATAGCGGTCATGCTTTCGATGCCGTCTGAGATGGTCGCCGCCCTGCCACGAGCGGTGCGATTCGTTCCACGTGCGAACGCGGGGCGTGAGCCAAAAGAGTCCAGACGAACACGAGGTGGTGATGCGGCACAGAAAGAGCGCCGAGCATTGCCACCGGGATCGGGCGGCCTCGAGACACCCTTGGCACCGCCGTCATCCGCGCCATGGCCAACCCCTTCGCAGCCACAGCCCGCCCAGTCTTTCTCCCCACAGTTGTGGAACATGGTCGAGCAACCGGTCGGCCAAGGGGCGTTGACGATCGGCGGGAACCCTGCCGATCCATCCTGCGTGGTGGGGTTCGGGTCTGAGATGCCGCCATCGACTCCCGTCGCCGCTCATACAAATCGCCGGGCTCGAAGAGGACGTTGGGTCGTCTTCCGGTCCGGAGGGGAAGTAGCGGCCGCTCTTACGATGCTGTTATTGGTCGCCGCCGTCTTGGTGGCAGCCTGGAAGATTCTGGATAGCCGGGGAGTCTTCAAGAATCTCGGGAAAGGCAGGCCGGCGGCGAATGGGCTACCATGATTGGTCGTGGCAGTCCGGATACCACTGTCTGTAAAGCCTGCGCAGGGATGTTTTGCCGGTCGTCCAGCCTGGGCAGTCATCTCGCGTGTGCCGATCGCCGAGCAACTCGCAATCCCTCTCGAAAACAAGGAGTTCTTCGCACATGAACAGGATTCACTTCGCTCCGTTTTTTGATCGTCGGGCCACTTGTCTTGTTCTGGCGGATCAGAGACGGGGCTGTCGTCAGCGGCCGATTCGCTTGGTCGCTCGTGGTGCGACCGTACTGGCGATGCTGAGCCTGATTCTGTTTCGCGGGAACGCAGGGGCCGCGGAGCAGGATCGGTTGTTCACAATCGGAGAAGGCGCGTATTCCTTGCGGTCTCCCGAGGGTTGGAATCGCGTCGAGCCGAAGTTCGCCATGATCGAGGCGGAGTATTCCGCCCCGCCGGCGAAGGAGGGCCAACCGGCCGGCAGGATGACGGTCATGGGGGCGGGCGGAAAGATCGAGGACAACCTCGAGCGATGGTTCGGCCAGTTCTCTCAGCCGGACGGCTCGGCCACAAAATCGAAAGCGACGACCAAAAAAATGAAGGTCGCAGGGTGCGACGTGACGCTCGTGGACGTGCCCGGAACGTTTCGTGACGCCCCCATGGGCCCCTTTGCCGGCGGCAAGACCGTCGAGCGGCCCGACTATCGCATGCTCGCAGCCATCGTCGAGACGCCCGATCGAGGAAACTATTTCATCAAGTTCTACGGTCCCGCGGATTGCGTCTCGCGGGATGCGGACGGCTTCCGGGCGATGATCGAGGGTTTGGTCGCGGCGAAAGCGGCCGCCGCCAAGTGAGCTGGTGGTCGTGCCCGTCATCCATGTGCCGACGTTCTGAAGACGAGATGGGATCTCGAGTGCCA
>JBJTBB010000410.1:0-9352 GCA_046091125.1 Planctomycetaceae bacterium | reverse complement strand
TTGCTGGCCAGACGTTCCCGGTCAATGTGCTGCGACCGGAGGCGTTCGATGAAGTCGACATCGCGATCGGCAGCACACCCGATGAGGTCGCAGAAGCCTTCGTGCCATGGGCCGTCGAACGAGGCACCGTCGTCGTCGATGAATCGGCCGCCTTCCGCATGCGTCCGGACGTGCCGCTTGTCATCCCCGAAGTGAACCCCCAGGCCATCGCTGGGCATAAGGGCCTGATCGCGAGCCCCAACTGTTCCACGACGCAAATGGTGATGGTGCTCAAACCGCTCCATGACGCGGCGACCGTCAGACGCGTGGTGGTGAGCACGTATCAGGCCGTCAGCGGAGCAGGGCTCGCGGCATCGAGGGAGTTGGAGGGGACGACGCGGGATTGGCTCGACGGTCGCCAGGCGACGGCGAGCATCTTTCCTCATCCGATCGCCGCCAACCTGATTCCCCAGATCGGCTCACCGCGACCGGGCGGGATCACGAGCGAGGAAATGAAGATGGTGCACGAGACTCGAAAGATCCTCGGCGATGAATCGATCCTCATCTCCGCCACGTGCGTCCGGGTGCCGGTCGTCAACGGTCACAGCGAGTCGATCCTGATTGAAACAGACCGCAAGCTCTCCGCCGAAGAGGCCCGCAGGCTCCTCGAAACCGCGCCTGGCGTGGTCGTGGAGGACGATCTGGCACGCAAACACTATCCCATGCCTAGGACGTCGAGCGGCAGGGACGAGGTGTTCGTCGGTCGCATCAGGGAGGACATGTCCTGCCCCTCGGGGATCGCCCTTTGGTGCGTCTCGGACAACCTCCGCAAGGGTGCGGCGACCAACGCCGTCCAGATCGCGGAACTGCTCGTGCGCCAACCAGCGCCGGCCAGGGCAGGTGGGGCGTCGATTGGAACAGCCCGTTGATGGAACCGCCAGCGGAGAAGGCGGTCTTGTCGCCGACCGGTCTCGGCGTGGACGCTTCAGCGCAGACGAGCCTCCGGACCATCCGGCTCATCCTCGCGTACGAGGGAACCCGCTACAGCGGATGGCAGATTCAGCCCGGCCGCCAGACGGTTCAGGGCACCCTCGCGGCGGCCATCCGCTCGATCACCGGGGAGCCCGTTGTGCCGCGTGGAGCCAGCCGAACCGACGCGGGAGTCCATGCGCTGGGACAGGTCGCTGCCTTCGAGACACGTGCGGGACTCGATCCACACCGCTGGCGGGCCGCCTTGAACGCGAGGCTGCCGGATGACATCTGCGTTGTCGAGGCAGCCCACGCGACCGATGGTTTTGATCCGGTCGGGGCTGCGCGTTCCAAGCGATACCGCTACCGCATCCACGACGCCGCCTGGCGTCCCGTGTTCGATCGGCGGCTTGTGTGGCAATGGCGATCGTCGCTCGACCTTGGTGCCATGCAGCAGGCCGCACAGGTGCTCGTGGGAGAGCACGACTTCACGAGCTTCGAAACGGCTCCTTCCCAGAGGCTCTCGCGGGTTCGAACGATTTCCGCGTTGACGGTGGCCAGGGTCGGTCAAAATGTGGGTTTCAGCGGACATGACGGGGGGGCTGGCCCTCGTCCGGTCGATCCGGAGCTATGGATCGAGGTGGAAGGAAATGGGTTCCTCCACAACATGGTGCGTATTATCGTGGGCACGCTCGTGATGGTTGGCATCGGACGCCGCGATCCCTCGTGGGTGGCGACGGCCCTGGCGGCCCGCAGCCGGGCGGCGGCCGGTCCGACGGCGCCGCCCCAAGGGCTCGTGCTCCTGTCGATCGCGCTGGATGAACGGATCGGCGCGCGGCCCGACAGGTGACCCGGACGGATCGATCGACCCTGGAACCTCACCCCGAGACACCCTAATTGATGGGACGAACCCCCAAACACATTGGCCCCCTCATGCTGACCGAGCAGCTTGGCGTGGGTCGACAGTGTGAGATTTGGTCGGTGGTCGACACGTCGGCAGGGGGTCGGACCCGGGCGTTGAAAGTGGCGATGCCCGAGTCGTCTCGCGATCCGTCCCTGCGACGGCTGCTGCGCCATGAGGCGAGGGTCGGCGGCTCTCTCGACCATCCTGGACTCGTGCACATCGACCGGGTCGCGGTCGATGCTGGGCTGCCGTACATCGTTATGGAACTCTTTCCCCACGCGAATCTGAAGCGGCAGCTCTCTGCGGGGGCTGAGTCGCTGACGGCCCGCGTGGGCAAGATCATGACCGAGGTGGCGCTTGCGCTCGACCATCTGCACGGCCGAGGCTGGGTGCACCGGGACATCAAACCGGAGAATGTGCTGGCCGATCCGGAAGGTGCGGTGAAAGTCATCGACTACGCGATCGCCACCCGCAGGCCGGGTTTCATCACGCGTCTTTTCGGTCGACGCAGTCAGGCGGCGGGGTCGCCGAGCTATATGTCTCCCGAGCAGATCCGAGGCCTTCCCGTCGATTGCCGAAGCGACATCTATGCGCTGGGGTGCCTCTATTTCGAACTGCTCGCGGGACGGCCACCATTTACGGCCGCCAGCCAGAACGACCTACTCAACAAGCACATCTCGATGCCCGCTCCCTCTCTCGAGGCTGCACGGCCTGGGGTCGGTCGCGGCTTCGCGGGGCTCCTTCGGGAGATGCTCTCGAAAAAGCCTGAACGCCGCCCCGCCTCGGCCCAGGACGTCCTGAAGCGACTGCGGTCCGAGCGGCTGTTCGAATGAATGAGCACGAGCCTTTTCTGAGCCGCCGAGAACGCGGTTGACGCCGGGCGGTTCCAGCGGCGAAAAAGGGGTAGGAAAAGACTCCACAATCGCCGTTCGAGTCATCTATCCATTTTCGCCCCATCGACAAATCGCCCATGAGCAGAGGCCTCCATCGACTGCCGCTTGAAAAGCCGATCTACGAGATCGAGGACCGCGTCGCCGCCCTCGAGTCAGCCCCGCTCGGGGCGGCCCAGCAGGAGGAAATCCGCCGACTTCGACGCGAAATGGTCGACGTGCAGAAGCGAATCTTCGGCAGCCTCGAACCATGGCAAACCGTGGAGGTCGCGCGGCATCCCGACCGGCCGAAGACCGGCGACTACCTGCAGTTGGTGTTCGATGAGTTCGTGGAACTTCACGGCGACAAGGCCTTCGGTGACGACCCGGCCATGGTGACCGGATTCGCCAAACTGGAGGGCCACAAACTGCTGGTCATCGGACAGCAGAAGGGGCGATCCCTGGCGGAGCGGCAGGCCTGCCACTTCGGTTGCGCTCATCCCGAGGGCTACCGCAAGGCGATGGGCAAGATGCGGCTTGCGGCGAAATATGGGTTGCCTGTCGTGTGCCTGATCGACACACCCGGAGCCTATCCGGGAGTAGGTGCCGAAGAACGGGGGCAGGCGCAGGTGATTGCCGAGAGCATGTTCCTGATGGCGGGGCTTTCGGTGCCGGTGATCTGTGTCGTGATCGGGGAGGGGGGGTCCGGAGGTGCCCTGGGCATCGGAGTCGGAGACCGAGTGGCGATCCTGGAGCATGCCTACTACAGCGTGATCAGCCCAGAGGGCTGCGCGGGCATCCTCTGGAAGAGCGCCGAACACAAGGCGTCGGCTGCTCAGGCCCTGAAGATGCGATCGGCCGACCTTCTGGGAATGGGCGTGGTCGATACGGTCGTCGAAGAACCCCCGGGAGGAGCTCATCGCGACCCACGGCAGATGGCCGTCAGGCTGAAGACCTACCTGGTGCGGACGCTTCGGGAATTGCTCACGCATGCCCCTGCAAAACTCGTTGAGTCACGATACGGCAAGTTCCGTCGCATGGGTGTTTTCCTGGAAGACGCCCCGGCCTGACGCGGTCGGTCGCCGCATCTCGTCGACACCATCTCCATGCCTCCGGCCTCGGACCGATCGCCGATGCTTCCCGCCGACTATGCGATCCGGCTCATGCGGCCCGCCGATTACGGGCGGATCGGCGAGATCTGCCAGGCCGTCTATCCGCATGAGACGCCGTACACCCCCGAGGAGCTCGCCGGACACCTCGCCGTCTTTCCGCAGGGGCAGTTCGTGGCCGAGCACGTGCCCAGCGGCGAGGCCGTTGGTGTGCACTTCACGCTGCGGCTGCGCATGGCCCACTACCACCTCGATGACTCGTGGGACGTGCTCACTGCCCGCGGCACGTTCACCGATCATGATCCAGCAGGCCACACGCTCTACGGCGCCGACGTGTTCGTGAGCCCTGATCACCAGCACCATGGCCTGGCCCACGCGCTCACCGACGCCACGCGAGAGCTCGTCGTGGAGGAGCACCTTTGGCGTATGGTGGGCGGGAGCCGGTTACCGGGGTACGCCGCCGTGGCGGGCGAGGTGACTCCCGCGGAGTATGTCAACGCGGTGGTTGCGGGCACGCGCACCGATCCCGTGCTCTCGGCGCACTTGAAAGACGGCTGGAGCGTCGTGAAGCCGATTCATGGCTACCTGCAGCACGATCCCGAGAGCGCGAATTGGGCCGCAGTGATCCAGTGGGTGAATCCGGCCTGCCCGCCGCCAGCGGAGATGGCGCTCCGCCGCCCCGAAACGAAACCTCTCCCCAACGTCCGATAATGTCTCTTATGTCCGTTTCACGGCCAATTTTCCGCGTGAAATCCGAGAATCCACCGTTCGATCCCTCTGCCCGATCGCGTATCGAACGCATCCGATTCAGGACGTTTCGATCCGGATGCAACACGGCGAGGGATCGCCCGGAACAGATCCTGAAGAACGTGGCCGGGGCCTTGGCTGCCGATGACTAGCGTAACGGCAGAGGCGTCTGAGCGCCAGCTGGGAAGGGGCCCGGTGCCGCGGCATTGCTCACGGGAGGAGAAGGAATCGAAGCCGCTGACGGTGGCGGTGCAAAGCGTGGTGGTGCGACTGCGGCGGCCCCCCCTGCCCCAGGAATGGGTTGCTCAGACGCACCGGGACGGGCGAACAGCGAACCGGCCGATGGGGCCGCCGAAACCGCGTTGGGGCCGCTCGCCGGAAGGAATGCCCCGGCGACCCTGGCAGAGGGGGACGCGGCTGAGGCATTCGATGGAACTGCTGGAGATCCTGCACCAGCGTCGGTCGTGGTCCGAGCTCCATCGGCGGCCGGAGAGGCTCCTTCGGTGCCCCCCCAGGCTGCAGCGCTCGTCACTCCCTGCCACAGTGCGGTCAGAGGCGACTTGTCCGAACCAGGACTCGCCGGCATGGCCATGTGTTCCGGAACAGCACCCGCCGAACCAGAAGGGCTTCCGAGGTTTTCCTCGAACTGCTTGATGAATGGCTCCACGAGCTCGTGGATGTCGGGAGGAAGAAGGGCATCAGCTCGAACGATGAGATCGGCCATGATCTGCCCGCTCTTGCTCCCGACGATCTGGGGGCGATAGTCGGGAGCAAGTGTCACCGCGAAGAAGGTGACGACGATGCACATCAACAGTCCCTTCGCCGCACCGAACACGAGCCCAAGTTGGTGGTCGAAGGAAGACAGGTGCACCTTGTCGATGAGCCCCGCCACGCCCTTGAAGACGAAGCCCACCACGACGGACGATGCCGCGTAGAGTGCAAGCATCGCAACCAGCTTGTTCCAGGGCGGTTGCTTTCCGAAGTAGGGTGCGACGTCGCTCCCAAACCGGATGGCCACGAATCCACTGACGACAATCCCCACGATCCACGCCAACTGCCAGACGAAACCCTTGAAAAAGCCGATCACCGCGGCAACGGCGAGGATCCCGAGCATGACCAGGTCGTAACCTTCAAGGGGAGGCACGGCGCTTTTTTCCTTGGTCCCGGCACGAGGCCGGAGGGCTGAAAGTCAATCGAAGGGCGGGGAAGGTAGATCGGAGCAAGACTGCGTAGAAGGCCATTTTCACGGCGGTTATTCCCGGGTCGGCTCGTCTCGCCCCAGGGTCGAAGGCGTACTCAAATACCGAAAGCAACCCACCACAAGCCAAAGAAACGATTCCAAAGAACAGCAAAGACAGTCATTGTGGGTTGACTGCGTGATCTGGGTGGAATGCGGAGTCGATGCCGCTTTGGTGATTCGGGGCAACCTGTGAGCCATGCGGTATCGGTTGGGGAGTACAAGCGACGATGCTGACCGACGGGAAGGGAATCCCACACAACCTCGTCGGTGGAAAGACGCCGCCGTGCCCGGCTTTCGCGCCCACATTACAGGCTCGTCGATCGTCGGCGCCACTTATGGTGCCGCGGCGTGGTATGTCGGCGAAATGCCGCCGCTGACCTGCGGTCTCGCTGCGACGCTGTGTTCTGTCGCGGGCTTGATGCCGGATCTCGACAGTGGTCCCGGAGTGCCTCTTCGCGAGAGCGTGGCGTTCGCCGCCGCGGTCGTACCGATGATGCTCCTGCATCGCATGCACGCTGCCGGGTTGCCGATCGAGGGGATTATCGTGATCGGTGCGGCGATGTACCTCGCGATTCGATTCGGCTTGGATCGGCTCCTCAAGAACTACAGCGTGCACCGTGGAATGTTTCACAGCCTTCCGGCGGCGATCATCGCCGGCCAAATCGCCTTCATTGCATTTGGCTCGGAGGATCCGATGCGTCGGTATTTCATCGCGAGCGCCGTCGTCCTAGGCTTCCTCACGCATCTGATCCTGGACGAGATCTGGTCCGTCAAGTTGGGTCTCTTCGGACCGAAGGTGAAAAAATCGTTCGGGACCGCGATGAAGTTTCACGGCCCGGTGGCATGGGCTAACATGCTCACCTACCTGATCGTGGTAATTCTCGGTGCGGTCGCCGCAAGCGACGCTGCTTGGAGTGAGAGGGTCGCCTCGGTGCGGCAGCAGACGGAACAGGCCTCGAGGCAGCTTTACCAATACCCGCAGCCTTGGGTGAGGCGCTAGTGGGGCAGCACCGACGACCCGAAACGGTCCGACGGCGATGATTTTCGGACCGCATCTGCGACGCTCCTCTGGCGGAATCATGCGATAGACTGCTGGTTTTCATTTTCTCCCGCGCCGTGTCCCCCATGTCACCCGCCTTGGCTGCCATCTCGACGACAGGCGGAGCGACCGTGCTCTGGGTCTATGTGCTCCTGATTGCAGCAGCGTCGACGATCGGCGGCACGTCGGTAATCCTGTTGTCGCTCGGTCACAGGCGGATGCAGGTGCTGTTGTCCCTGACGGGGGGAGTGATGCTCGGTGTCGCCCTGCTTCACCTCCTGCCGCACGCCGTCCATCATTCGGGAGGAAGGATCGACTGGGTGGCACGTTGGATGCTGGGCGGTTTCTTTCTGATGTTCTTACTGGAACGGGCCTTTCACGGGCACGCCCATCATGCCCATGACCCCGACGGTCCGACGATCTGTGTTCAAGGCCATAGGCACGACGACCATGGTCACGCGGTCGAACGGGGACTCCACCAGGAGCATGCCGCCGCGGGGGGTCGGACGGTGGCTCCCCTTGCATGGGTCGGTGCGTTTGCCGGCCTCGCGGTCCACAGTCTGGCGGACGGTGCGGCGCTGGCGGCGTCCGTACGCATCGATGGCGAGGGTGCCGGATGGCTGGCGGGGCTCGCGACGTTCGTGGCCATTATCCTCCACAAGCCGTTCGACTCGCTCATGATCGCGACCCTCATGCTCGCCGCCGCCGTCCCCGTGCGCATCCGACGAGGGGTGACGATCGCTTATGCGATGTTCGTTCCGCTCGGAGCGATCGTGTTTGAGGAGGTGGTCGGCAGGCTCGGGCCGCGTTCGGAAACGTTTCTCTCGGCCTGGATGGCGATCGCCGCAGGGGCGTTTCTCTGCATCGCCGCCGCGGATCTGCTTCCCGAGGTCGAGTTTCACAGCCATGACCGCGTCCTGCTCTCGGCTGCGCTCCTGTTAGGAATGGGATTGGCCTGGGGGATGACCCTTCTCGAGCATGCCACGCATGCCCATGCAGCCCACCAGTCTCATTCCTCCGACGGCTCCGGTGGGCTTGATCACGCGACGGAACGAAGTCGCTGAGCCTTCTGGATTCACCGAATCATCGGCTTGGAAAACGGGTGTCGGTTTCCGCCTCTAGCCGTGGAATCGATTCGGCGATGCCACGACGCCTTGGTCACTCGCCGGCCGCGACGGAATCAACGTGTCCACGTTCGAGCCGCTCCCGGACTCGACCGACCTGCTCCAGGACCTCGCTGACGAGCGATTGCTGCCGCTGGATCACTCCATACTGCGCCTGGAAACAAAACGCGATCAGGGCGACGCAGGCGAGCGATCCGAGCAGGTGCACGTTGACCCAGTCGGCCGTGCCCGGGCGCCCCGATGCGGGATCAGCCGCTGCTCCCAGGGCTGCGGCCAGCACGACGGCGATCGTTCCCACGAGCACCCATGGGAAGGCCCGTCGCTTGAGTCCTCTTGCCCGCTCGAAGAGCGATGGCTCGAGCCCGTAGGCATCGACGACTTCCCGACACCATCGGCCGGTCCCGATGAAGTAGGTGAACGCCATGCTGTTGACGAGCACGACGGTCAATGCGGCAAAGGCGCCCGACAGGCGATGCACGGTGGCCCAGCGAAGGACTGCCGGCTCCGTCTGCCCATGAAGGTCACCGATCCAGAGGCCGAGGCCGGCGGTGGATACGAGCAGTGCCACAGCGAACCAACTCGTCCGCGCAAAAACGCTGCTCATTTCACACCATCTCGGCAGGGTCGAAACCGACTGAATCCGCTGAAATCTACCAAAAAAGATACCCATGCCCGAGCCCGCGCGGAGTGCGCGATCAGGGCCGCAGCGGGTGGACGCCTTCGAGAAAAGCGGCAGTGGCATCACTGAGGCCATCGGCGGCCGGCCTGTACACGAAGGCCGAAGCATCGACCGATCCACCGATGTGAACCTCGTGAAACTCAAGTAACCCAACGACCTGCAGCCGACCATCGGTCGCCGGACGCGGCCCCGGTACGGCAAACCACTCGATGCGATTTGGAAAAAGGTCTCGCTTCCCGAGGATGACTCGGACCGTCCAGGGCATACCCTCCGGAAGATCGGAGGGCTCGAGAGAGCCGTCGACAACTCGCTCACGGAGTCTGTCGGGAACGACCCTCGCGAGTCCCTCGGGATTCCACCGACCCTCGACGGTCCAGGCCGGCTCACCTCCGAGCGTCGCCGACTCCACCCGATCGAAGCGGAACCACTCGCGCAGCCGAGAGAGGATCTGTTGGATACCCCCGAGATGTGGCGTCAGGGTGACGGTGTCCCCCGAGAATGGTCCGAAGCCCTCGAGCTTGCGGCGAACACTTCGAAGATCGACCCGATGGATCGAGGGGGCGAGATCCCCGTGCTTCTCGAAACTCCAGAAGGCCACGCCGTCGGAAACCTCGAGGAAATGGAAGGTCTCCGACTCGCCGGAGAGCGACGATTCTAAGCGAAAGCGTTGTTCGTCGCCGAGTCCGGACTGGA
>JBJTBB010000409.1:0-3628 GCA_046091125.1 Planctomycetaceae bacterium | reverse complement strand
GTGGAGGACTACGACATCAACGTCTGTCGTCACCTGATTCAGGGCGTCGATGTCTGGTTGAACAATCCGCGGCGGCCGTTGGAGGCCTCGGGTACGAGCGGGCAGAAGGTGGTGCTCAACGGCGGACTCAACTGTTCCATTCTCGATGGGTGGTGGGCCGAGGCATATGACGGGCGAAACGGGTTTGCGATCGGGCGTGGTGAGACTCACGCCAGTGATCAGGTCACCGATCGCCGTGATGCGGAGGCGATCTACCGAGTGTTGGAGCAGGAGGTGATCCCCTGCTTCTATGAACGGGATACGGACGGCCTGCCGCGCCGCTGGATTCGGATGATGATGAACTCGATAAGTTCGCTCGCCTGGAGGTTCAGTGCCCATCGCATGGTGATGGACTATGCGCGGTCCTGCTACGTGCCGGCGGCCGGTGGCGTGTCGTGCGACATGGCGAGTCGCTGAATCCAGGATGCGAACCGACGGCACGGGGCCGGCAGTGAACTTTCGGCGGGCGGCGCAAGGTCCTGTCGCTCAGCGACGGCCTTTTTTGAGCCGCTTCGTGGCGGCTTCTGCAGCTTCGAACGATGCCCTCGCCGCCTCGACCTTCCTCTCGGCCGCGTCACGGTCGGCCACGGCCTGCTTGGCGGCATCGGAATCAGCCGGGGACGACTCGACGGATGCGATGGCCTGCTCGAGTTCGGCTTCGGCCGCCTTCAGTTCAACCTTGCGATTCGCGAAGTCGTTTCTTGCCGAGTCGATCCTGTGCTCGAGCGGGGCAGGATTGGTCTCGGGCTTCCCGGAGGCCGAACCGTCGGCCACTGTGAAGACGGTCAGTCCGCCCGCCAGGTCACCGGCGATCAGGCGGGTCGAGTCACTCGTCGCGGCGACTCTCAAGCCAATCGCATCCAGCGGACCGAAATCCATCTCCTTTCCGCCATCGTCCTTCCAAAGCGTGACCTTCTTGTCACGACCGCAACTGGCGATCCGTCCATCGGCGAACCAGCAGACGCCTTGCGCGCCTTCCGCGTGTGCCTGCCACTCCTTGAGCTTCTCGCCATCCTTCGGGTTCCAAAGGCGGATCTTGCCGTCCTCACTCGCCGTCGCAAGGACCTGACCGTCGCCTCGCCAGGCCATGCATGTGATGCCTCCAGTGTGGCCCTTGAGCGTGGCGTCCTCCCTCGCGCCGATCGTCTCCCAGAGGAACACATTGCCCGCCCGGTCACCAGTGGCGAGCAAGGCGCCATCGGGGGAGAACTCGAGCGAGGTGACCCAATCGGTGTGTTTGCGGATTTCAGCTTGGAGCGTATTGTCGGCGGTCGTCAGCAGCCGCACCACCTTTTGGGGGCCACCCAGGGCGACGACGGCCAGGTCGGCGGTGATGACCGCCGCGAGCACCTCGTCGAACTCATCACCGACCTCCGTGATCCGCTCGCCCTTGATGACATCCCAGAGCACGACTCGGCCGCTGGTGGCCGCGCGCCCTCCACCGGCGACGAGCACGCGGGCATTCCGGGAAAATCGAAGGGTTTTCACGTCCCCCTCCGGAAACGGCAGGACACCGATCAGGTCCAGTGAGACGGTGTCGTACAGCAGCACCTGACGACGACCTCCAAGTGCGAGCAGGGTTCCGTTTGGCGAGGCGGCCAGGGCCGTCACAGCGAGTCCCCGGGTGGCCTCGCTTTCCACTTCGAGCGAGAGGTCGGGCGGCATCACGGGTGGGCCGTCCGGCAGCGTCGAGGCGTCCGCAGCGAGGGCCATGGAGACGGATTTCTTCTTCGCCCGCGGCTTGCCACCGGAGCGTTCGATCGCTCCGCCCTCGATCCACTGCCGGATCGTGTCGAGCATGTCGGACGGGATCCTGTCTGACTCCGGCGGCATCTTCGGCTCGGAGGAATGGCTCGCGAGTTGCCAGAGATACGAACCCTCGGCATCGCCGGGGAAGATGACCTCGCCCGAGGAACCGCCGGCGATCGTCTGGGAGAAACTCGTCAGATCGAGGCCGCCCTGCTTCTTGTCGGGATTGTGGCAACCGCAGCACTTTTCCCTGAAAACGGGCAGCACGTGCTCCTCGAAGGTCAGCGGTGCCTCGGCAGCGCGGGCCGTCGCCGGCGAACCATCCGATACGAGCACCGCACTTGCGAGCAGCGTCGTGCGGACGAGCCACAGCGGACCACGTGTCAGGCATCGCATGGAGTCTGTCTCCCGAGGGTCCGGCTCGGCGAGTCGTACGGCACCCGGAACGGCCGAACGCCCGTCCGTCGGAGTCAATGGTTGAAAATGAATTCGGGCGAATTGATCAACGCCCAAAACACGTCCTCGAGCGACGTGCGCCGATCCTGACCCGAAAGCACCGTGGCGAGCGTCTCGATCCGCTCCCGCTCGGCTGGCAAGCGGCAGTAGCAGCGCACGAATAGGTCGTCGATGATCTGACTGTCGGGTTGACCTGCCGCCATGGCCTTCGAAACGATTCCGCCCTGTCGGATCCGGTCGTGCGCGGCATCGCCGTTGAGCAGATGAAGCGCCTGCGAGAGGTTGGGGTCCATGCTGACGGCACAACTGCAGACGTCTTCACGGGTCGCCCGACCGAAGGTCGTCAGGAAGTAATTCGTCGTACGGCCGTCGGCCACCTGGACCGCTCTCGCGCCCTGTGGAAGGCCGGGAAACTTGTTACTCGTGCCGGTCACCTCCGCGAGCACGTCCAGTAGCACCTCGGCCCGGATCCGCCGAACGGTGGCGTGTGAGAAATTGGTCTCGTCGAGCCGGTTGGAATCGTTGGTCTCACAGGATCGCTGGTAGGTCTTCGAGATGACGATTTCGCGCACGAGCCGTCGGAAGTCCCAGCCCGACTCGGCGAACCGTCGGCCGAGCGCCGTGAGGAGAGGGCCGTTGGAGGGAGGATTACTGACGCGGGCATCGTCCGGCTCGTGGACGATGCCGCGGCCGAAGAAGTGCGTCCAGGCGATATTGGCGACGTGCTTGGAGAAATAGGGATTGTCCGACGAGGTCATCCAATCCGCCAACGCCTGACGGCGATCACGGACCGCGACCTTGGCGGTCTCACCGCCGAGAAACTTCGGATCAACCGTCTTTCCGCTGACGGGATGCTTGATGTCGCCGCTTGCGGCGTCGAAGACGATGTATTCGCGCGGATCCGAACCTCGCTTGCGGGAAACCGGCTTCAAGAACGAGGCGAAGCCGTAGTAGTCGTCCATGGTCCAGCGGTCGAACGGATGGTTGTGGCACTGTGCACACTGGATACGCATGCCGAGGAAGGCCTGAGCGACGTTTTCCGAGAGCTTGAGCGTGTCGCGCTCCAGCTGGAAGTAGTTGGCCGGAGGGTTGTCGAAGGTGCCGCCGGAAGCCGTCAGGAGTTCCCGAACCATCCGATCGATCGGTTCGTTGGCGGCGATCTTCCGATCAAGCCAATGGTGGTAGAGGATCGTGGCCTTCGCCGAGACCTGGTTGTTGATCGAACGGATCTGCAGAATCTCCGCCCACTTCATCACCCACAGATCGACGAACTCCTTGCGGGCCATGAGTTCGTCGACCACGCGGATGCGTTTGTCGGATGCCGAGTCCGCCAGAAATGCCGCCCGTTCCTCGGGCGTCGGTACGAGGCCCACGAGATCGACGG
>JBJTBB010000408.1:0-3944 GCA_046091125.1 Planctomycetaceae bacterium | reverse complement strand
GGCGGAGACGTTGTCTATTCGGGTGGCTCATCGGGTGGCTGATCGGGTGGTCAGGTCGTTGACCGGCGCGGTTCACACGGATCCTCAGGAGGTGGGTCATCTTCAAGCTCGCACGGCTCATCAGGCGGAAGCTATTCACACAACTCTCGCAGGGTCTGGCGAGGTTCATCGGTCGTTGACGAGGTCGCCGCTCAATCGAGCCGAAGGACGATGGAATGTGTGCTCGTGATCAGTGTCCCCGCGGACTCGACGGTGACGATCAATGGCGCCGAGACGGCGTCCACCGGCGGCACGAGGCGGTTTGTTTCCAAGGGACTCACGTCCGGCAAGTCCTACGCGTACACGGTGCGCATCGTGACGGCCGGCGACAGCCCGACCGAACAGGTCGAAAGGCTGACCCTCGCGGCCGGTGAAGAGCGGATGGTCTCCTTCAATCCATCCAAGGCTGTGGCCGTGTCGAAGGCACCGTCGAATGACTCCGTGGCCACGACTGACTGAGGGGGTGACCCTGGCCGGGAATCGACTCGCGGGACCTCCCATGCGGGCTTCGCCCGCATGGGAGGTCTTTCCAATCACGAATCGAGCACGCCGTCAGTCCACCTCAACGTCATCCGACCGCTTCATTTCTCCCCAGCCTGCTCCGGATGAAGGAGAGCCTCTCCCGCAACTCCTTCTCGAATCCACGGTCGGAGGGCTCGTAGTAGGTCCGCTCGACGCCCAGATGATCCTGAGCCGCGATCGCATCCGGCTCGTCATGGGCATAGCGGTAGCCCTCACCTCTTCCCGAGGATCTGGCGGAAGCCGAGTGTGCATCTCGCAGATGTCTTGGCACGGGCAGGACTGCCTTTTCACGGACATCCCGGCGTGCGGCGGCGATGGCCGCGGTACAGGCATTGCTCTTGGGCGCAAGCGCGAGATAGCTGACGGCTTGGGCGAGCGTCAATTGACATTCGGGAAGTCCCACGAATTCCGCAGCCTGCATCGCCGCCACAGCGACGAGGAGGCCGCGAGGATCGGCGTTGCCGACGTCCTCGCTCGCCAGGATCACTAGTCGCCTTGCCAGAAATCGCACGTCCTCACCGCCCTCCAGCATCCTCGCGAGCCAGTACAGTCCGGCATCGACGTCGCTTCCACGAATGCTCTTGATCAGAGCGCTTGCACAGTCGTAGTGGGAATCACCGGCGTCGTAGGCGATCGCCTTGCGCTGAACGCTCTCCCGGGCAAGTTCCAGGGTGAACACGAGGGGACGCTGCGATGAACTGAGTACTCCTACCTCCAGGGCACCAATCGCCCGGCGCGCATCGCCATCCGACGTCTCGACGATGTGCGCGATGGCCTCCGGGACGAGCGTGACCCCCTCGCGACCAAAGCCCCGCTCGGGATCGTGGCAGGCACGCGCGAGCAGCTCCGCGACGTCGGCCGGGACGAGCGGCTCGAGTTCGAAAAGGCGACTGCGGCTCACGAGCGCATCGGTCAGGGCGAAGAACGGGTTGTGGGTCGTCGCGCCCACGAGTGCCACCACGCCGCTCTCCACATCCGGAAGCAGCACGTCCTGCTGCGGTTTGCTGAACCGATGGATCTCGTCGATGAACAGACACGTTCCCTGTGCATCCTCCTCGAGGTGGCGACGTGCCGTCTCGAGGGCGTCGCGAAGCTCCTTGACGCCGGCACTCGTCGCCGACAATTCAACGAATCGCCTACGGGTTTCGCCCGCGAGGATCGCCGCAAGGGTCGTCTTGCCCACTCCGGGCGGACCATGAAGCACGATCGATCCGAGGCGATCCGACTCGATCAGACGGCGGAGCAACATGCCGGGCGCCAGCAGTTGGGGCTGCCCGACAGACTCCGACAGCCGCTTCGGACGCATCCTTGCCGCCAGTGGCATTGCGCGGAAGCGGTTCGCGACCCGCGAAGCGGCGAAGAGATCGGCCATGAATCCTCCGGAACCGTTCGACGACGCGTCACCCGTTCCAGATGAACTCGACCGTCGCATCGATCTCTGGTGAGAGGCTCTTGTGGACGGGACAGGCCCGCGCGGACTGCTCGAGGATCGACCGCTTGGGATGATCGGGGGGAAGAGGAACGGTCAGCCGCGTTCGCAGGGAGGCGATGCGTCTTGGCGGATCATCGCTCATCACCTTCACCGTTTCCGCCTGCATGCCGACAAGGTCCAGTCCATGCCGCTCGGCCACGATGCCCATGATGGTCATGATACAGCTGCTGAGAGCCACGCCGAGCAGATCGGTCGGGGAGAAGGACTGCCCTCGACCGTGATTATCGACCGGTGCATCCGTGACGATCGACGCACCGGAAGGCCCGTGCTCCGCTCGACACCGCAATCCCCCCTCGTACACCGTCTTGAGTGCGACCATGACACCCTCTTTCGACTTGTCCGGGACGAACGGGCGATCCCAGAACCCTTGAACAAACCACTGACAGGCTGTCCCGCCTATAACCTTGCAAGACCGTCACGCTGAGAGAAAAGTGTAGCCACCGACGACCTGGGCCGCCCGATGGGATTTCGATCGCTTCAAGCATGCACGCGGATGCTCCGGACCGAGGGTGAATTGGTCGTGATCGACCACCCGGTCGATCCACACCTCGAGATCGCTGAGATCCAACGGAGGCTTTTTCGAAGGGGGGGGCCGGCCGTGCTCTTTGCTCGGCCGCGAAGTTCGGTCTTTCCCATCCTCGTGAACCTCTATGGCACGAAACGGCGGATCGAACGGATCTTTTCCGACTCGCTTGATCGCGTGCGGCGATTGGTGGAACTGAAGCTCGATCCCTCCGCGGCGGCCCGGAACCCGATTCGATACTGGAGGAGCCCAATCGACGCCCTCTCGATGCTTCCGCGTTCGGTTCGTTCGGGCCCGGCACTGGCGTGCAAAACGACCCTGTCCCAACTACCGCGTGTGACCGGATGGCCGGGCGATGGTGGTCCTTTCATCACGCTTCCGGCGGTCTACAGCGAGCACCCCGAATCTCCGGGCATACGAAAGTCGAATGTCGGCATGTATCGAGTGCAGTTGGCCGGTAATGCGTACGAGCCGGATCGTGAGGCAGGTCTTCACTACCAATTGCACCGTGGCATCGGTGTGCACCACGAGGCGGCGATGAGACTGGGCAGGCCGCTCGACGTCAACGTTTTCATCGGTGGGTCTCCCGCGATGGCGGTCGCCGCGATGATGCCCCTGCCCGAGGGACTCTCGGAACTGGCCTTCGCGGGTGTTCTCGCAGGACACCGCATCCCGATGGCGCGCCATTCCGGTCGTCCCGCGATCTACGCGGAGGCCGACTTCGTGATCGAGGGAACGGTGATGCCCGAACAGACCAAGCCCGAGGGACCCTTCGGTGATCATCTCGGCTACTACGCCCGTCGCCACGACTTTCCCGTCCTGCGGGTCGAGCGGGTCTGGCACAGGGAGGGGGCGATCTGGCCGGTCACGGTGGTGGGACGCCCACCCCAGGAGGACACGCTCTTCGGATGGCTCGTCCACGAATTGACGGGGCCGGTGATCCCGACCGTGCTGCCCGGCGTTCGGAGCGTGCACGCGGTCGACGCCTCTGGCGTCCATCCGCTGCTCCTGGCCGTTGGCAGCGAACGATACCTTCCTTGGAAGCAATCGCAGCGGCCTGCCGAATTGCTGACCCAGGCCTGTGCAATCCTGGGACAGGGGCAGCTGTCGCTGGCGAAGTATCTCTTCATCGTCGCCGAACAGGACGCACCCGCTCTCGATGCCCACGATGTCCGCGATTTTTTACGACACTTCCTGGAACGGGTCGACTGGCGTCGGGACTGCCACTTCCACACCGCAACCACGATCGACCCGCTCGACTACTCGGGAAGCGGCTTCAACACGGGTGCGAAGCTGGTGGTGGCCGCTCGCGGGCCGGCGGTGCGACGGCTCGGTTCATCCGGTCCGGACGCGGTGCCAGGCGCGGCC